>JAGCGK010000194.1 GCA_017649645.1 Clostridiales bacterium
CCCAATAGATCATGTAGATCTCTTCCTCATCATCTTTCTCCTCATAAACCAAGTCCAATTCCTCGACCCGCGTGACATTCTTAAGCCCCAAAAGTCTCTCGCCGAAGCTTCCTTCTTTTACCTCAGATTCACTCGTTTCTTCCGTCTCGAAAACGCTCGTCGGTTCAACCGTTTCTTCGGTCGTCGTCAACTCTTTTTCAGTCGTTGTTTCCGTTGCTGTTGTCTCCAAAACTTCGGTTTTGTTGCACGCCGATAGAGCCAGCACCAAAACCAGCACTGCTGCTATTTTCTTTTTCATGCGGATCAGCCCTCCTCAGATTCACTTTCATCAGGGTTCAATGTGTACTCGTAAAAGTGCGAGAAGTCTCCTTCATCTGCAATCTCAAAGCATTCACTTAAAGATCCGTCGTCACCTAAAAATGCAAGGAAGATCTCATAATTTTCAGGAACCGTTTCGTCTTCCATTCCATTACTCTTGAAGTAATCGATAACTTCTGAAGGATCGGCAAACGTATATCTCTCTTCTGTGTACTTAGCCGTATCGGAAGCACTAAGAGCACCTGCCTCGATATACGGATCCTTATCTTTTTCACAAACCAAAATCAGATAGTAATATACCGGTGTTCCGTCATCCAGATATTCCTTTTTATGACTTATCTGTGCATACACATAAGTGGTATTTACTACGCCCTTATCGTTTTCGAACATACGAACGATCTTTGCCATGCAATCATCAATTATTTGAGACTCATCTTCCGTATATTCGACATCAACGACTACTGTCTCACTGCTGATATCCTCAGGAACATCCATGTCCTTAAGCTTGAAGTAGATATTAGTAAAGCCGTCCGTTGTATCCATTTCAGTCCCGTAATACTCCAGATAAGGTCCAAAAGTGATATCGTGTTTTTCATTGAAATAGACCTGACCTGAATACGAGAGTTCACAGAAATCGTTCTTGTTCCTTACGAGGAAATTCACATAATTACCCATCTCGTCTTCAGAGATCTCTTCGAGCTTGATCGATACTTCCGCGGGATAATCCACATAGGTATCTTCCAATATCTCGGTTGCCAGATCCGTCATGAAATCCGTATCATTCTGAATATCTTCTGACGGAACTTCTTCTGCGAGTTTTGCAGATTCGGTATTAGCAGGTCCCACCGAAGACACTCCTTGCTTCTTGGATCTGTTCGTCAGAAAACATGCGGACAAGATACCCATGGTGATAATACAGACAAGTATCAACGCGATGGCAGGCTTTTTGTACTTCGCAATAGAGCGGATCCTATAGCCTACACCGACCTCACCGAAAGCCAAAGTTGCTACCGGATTTCTCGAGATACTTAGCTTCAAAAGTGCATTTGAATAATCAGCCGTCTCTTCTCTGGAATAATCCCTGATAACGCATTCATCGCAGTACAGTTCCATATCCTTGCAAAAATATGCATACGCGAGCCACAAAAGAGGATTGAACCAGTTAAAAGAAAGTAGCAGATAACCCAAAGGCTTCCATATATTATCCCTGTGTTTAATGTGAGTATATTCATGCCTGAGAACATGCTTTAATTCAGAACCTTTGAGATCTGACGGGATTATGATCTTCGGTCTGATCATTCCGATAATAAAAGCACCTGTTACATCATCACATACATAGACATTATCAGAGATCTTTATCTTCGCATTGGTGCGACGCTTAAGTCTTATGTAACTTACTGCTCCTGCGCCAAGGAATACCGCTACTCCTGAAAGCCAGACTGCACCTGCGATCTTGTACGGATCGACCTGCTTTTTTGTCTCCGCTTTTTGAATAGATTCAGTGCTCTTACCTTGTGAAGGCAGAACGCGGACTATGGTATTGGTTGCTCTTCTTTCAACGGTCTCTTTTTCGATAACCTTCTCAGGCATTAAACCGAATTGTGTGTTGATAGTAAGCGGGCACAAAAGTCTCAGTGCGAGAAGAGCCCACAAGATCATGAACAGGCTTTTTGGCGCCCTTTTGAATATTAACCTCATTCCAAGTATAGCTAAAGTGAAAACACCGGCGAACAAGCTGATGTTTATAAAGTTTTCGAGAAAAGAACTCATAAGATCATCCTCTCATTTCATCAATAAGACGCTGAAGCTCTTCCACTTCTTCAGCAGTTATCTTCTTCCCGTTTGTAAATGCCGCAACGAATGCCGGAAGCGAACCGTCAAAAAACTCGTCGACCACTTCCTCACTTTTCCTGGCCTGGTACTCCTCCATTGTCATAAGAACCTTCACGGTTCCGTTATCATTCTCAAACAGCCCCTTATCACAGAGCTTACGAAGCACCGTATAAGTCGTCGACTTCTTCCACTCGAACTCGTCCTGACAACGCTTCACGAGTTCGCCCGACGATATCGGCGCATTTTCCCAAATGATCTTTGCGAATCTTTCCTGAACCTCGCCCAGTTCCATTCGAATACCTCCTGTCGAATAATCTCATTTCATCGTGGTCTATCCTGGATAAACCCAGTCTACTCTCGATAGACCGAGAAGTCAACCCCCTTTGCTTTCATCACTAGGATCTTATTTCCAACCTTAGGTTGGATATATAAAAAAATGATTTTGGAACTGCAACTTTAGGTTGGATTTATTTTCTTGAAGAGCATCGGTTCCGGACAAGATTACCCTTAAAAGCGGTGCTTTATCATCTTTTCCAACCCCGGGGTCGGATTTTCGGGATCAAGGCTTTCAACTTTTCCAACCCTAGGTTGGATTTATTTTTTTCCGGATTTTGCTTTACATCCTAAGGTTGGATTTTTTTCAGGGACTAATGTCGGCATATGGACCATGTCCCGCTTTGGCATCCGCATTAGGTTGGAAAAATGAAAGTCGGCATAAAGGGGATGTCTCAAAAGTGATTTACTCACTTGGGGCCATCCCCCATTTTTTCACTTCTTTTGAATTCCCGTTATTTGTACAGTTCTATAACGGTACATATGACGGTATTTATTTGAAGACAATTATAGTGCCTTTGAAATCCAGTAAAAAGCACCCTGTCTATAGGGATTACTTACTGGATTCCAGCCTAAAATCCAGTATTTGCTCCCTATCCGCAGGGAGTATCAACTGGTGTTTTATGGCAGAGTTTCGCAGAACAAAAAAAGCAGATCAACTTCAGTATGAACCTGCCTTTTAAGATACGAATTGTGTTTTGAGACATCCTC
>JAGCGK010000195.1 GCA_017649645.1 Clostridiales bacterium
CCCGGGATATTCCATCCTTCGGTCTTGATGAGTGATGCACCTGCAAGAAGTGTTATTGCAGAAAAATACGATGATGTATTAACTCCGAAATCGGAAGGCTCGTCGGAATCCTTGCACTTGAAGTACATGAAGACATCCTTATCCTCGCCGTCCTTTTTGCCGCTTAGAACAACTCCCTTGATCCTCTCGCAGATGGACTTGCCCGAGGCAACATCAGTAGGAAGTACCTTGGAAAGGAAATCCAAAGGAGCGATCTCCGCGCCCTTTATGCTAACAGGATCAGTTCCGAGCATGCCGACATCTCTCAAAGTAGCAGCAACATTAACCGTGTTCTGCTCAAGGTCTGCAAAATACCTTACGTTCTTTATCTCAGGCATGCCTCTTTGATAAGTGTCTATTATAGGGCTCGAAAACATGTAGATCTTTGTCGGCTCTTCATCATCGAAAGAGAATTCCGACTCGATGCTCAAAGAAGGAGCCTCGATGATCTCGCCGTCCTTAAGATACTTGGCAGGTTCCGAAAGCCTTGTTAAGTCTTCCATTGAAGGAATGCTGACAGAAGGATCGGAATTCTTGCTGATATCAATGATATCGACGCTTGAGATACTGTCCAAAGTCTTCTCTGCGATCGCAAGTTTTGCAAGGCAGATAAATGCTGCCATATTAAAGGAACATCCGGTCACGCCTGTAATGTTGCCGGAAGCGAAGCTTTGAGCCATCTCGAACTGCTCTTCGATAAGGCATGTTCTTCCGGTCTCGTCAGCATAATACCTTGTATCGATATATGATGAACCGATCTTAACGGCTATGCCCATTATCTGCTTGTTAAGCCAGGCAGGTGCAAGATTGATGATAAGATTAGGTCCGAAGATCCTCATCATCAAAAGAGCTTTTTCTTCGTTGGTGACATCGACGCCGGCAGTTACGATCCTTACGGGAGCGTCTTTATACTGGCGCTTTAATTCATCACACTCTTCTTTGTTTTTGGAAGCGATGCAGATCTCATCTGCCATCCCGCCTTTTCGACAGAGGATCGGAACTATGACACGTGTCACGTCCGACATGCCTATGATCAACACTTTATTCATACAATCACCTTACAACAATCAACTTATTTCATTGTACTTATTTGCACGTCGCTTTTCAAATCATTTTAGACGTTTTGGAATACTTTTTTTCAGTTTTCGAGCAAGAAAAATGGGGCACCTCAAAAAAGAGATACCCCAATGTTTTCGAAGATAAAAATTTAATGCTTTTTCCTTGATTTATTTATCTTTTTCTGTTGTGTTTTTGATACTGTCACGCCTTCGTTCGAGATGTCCTTTTTAAGTCCTGTGAGTTCAGGTTCCTTGTCGAACGGAAGGATGGCATTAAGGATGATACCTATGAAGGCACCGACCGCAAGTCCCGTAAGAGGGATATCGACAGAGCCGATGGAGAGCGTAACACATCCGGACGGATCGTAGTACTTGATACCGACGGAAAGGCCGAGGATCAAAGCTGCGATGATTACGTTTCTTACCTTGGAAAAATCGATGTGACTCTCAACAACGTTTCTGACACCGACAGCGGAGATCATTCCGTACAAAACCAGGGAAATACCGCCCATGACAGGTGTCGGGATAGCGCTGATACAAGCTGCGAGCTTAGGTGAGAATGAGAATAAGATCGCAAAGTAAGCAGCAAGTCTTATTACTCTCGGATCGAATACTCTTGTTAAGGAAAGAACACCGGTGTTCTCGCCGTATGTCGTGTTGGCAGGTGCACCGAATATGGAAGCTATCGTTGTAGCAAGTCCGTCACCTGTAAGTGTTCTGTGAAGACCGGGATCTTTAACGTAGTTCTCGCCTACTGTGGAAGAGATAGCGGAGATATCACCGATATGCTCAACGATCGTAGCAAGAGCGATCGGAACGATCGTTATGATGGATGTAGCGATCAAAGCTCCGTCAGCATTACCGATAAGCGAGAAGATCGTCTCACTCGGCTTGATCGGGAGACCGATCCAGGCTGCCTCTTTGATGGCATCGATCTTCGCGGAATCAAACAGAACGAGCTTCGAGACTCCGGCGATCGCGTAAACCATCTGAGGCTTTTCATCGGTTCCGATATCTATCACTTCGCCGAAGGCAAGAGTGCAGATAACTGCGATGGCACACGCACCCAATACACCAAGGATGATAGGAACGATCTTGACCATTCCCTTACCGCATACATTACATATGACTACTATGCCGATTGCGATGATAGCCAAAGGCCAGTTAGCAGAGCAGCTCGATACTGCTGTTCCCGCGAGCGTAAGACCTATGGCGATGATGATAGGACCTGTAACTATAGGAGGGAAAAATCTGATGACTCTTTCCGAACCGAATGCCTTGATAAGTCCTGCCAGTATAAGGTACAGGAGACCTGCGCAGGCAACACCCAGACATGCGTACGGGAGAAGTTCCTTTTCACCGTTCGGTGCGATGGCAGCGTAGCCTGCAAGGAACGCAAATGACGATCCGAGGAATGCAGGAACTTTTCTTTTGGTTATCAAGTGGAATAGAATTGTGCCAAGACCTGCAAAGAGCAAGGTGGCAGATACGCTAAGTCCCGTGATCGCAGGGACCAGGACAGTCGCGCCAAACATAGCGAACATGTGCTGAACTCCAAGAATTGTCATCTTGGGAGCGCCGAGTTTACGTGCATCATAGATGCCGTTTTCTTGTGTGCTCATAAATAACGTCCTCCCGATATTTTTGACGCACAAAACGCAACAATTATTGTGCGCCTCTATAATCGATATTAGCACAACAATTGTCAAAAACCATACCTAAAAATCGAGTAGGAAAAATTAAAAAATCAACCCTGTGAAGCCTTCAATGCTTCGTCGTAACTTTCAAGAAAATCCTCGCCTTTTTGAACCTCCGTAAGAGACAATCCCTGATAGTTAAGCTGCCTCATACATTCATAGATTGCGATGGCCGCAGCATTGGACAGATTAAGGCTTCTGCAGTCTCCGTGCATCGGGATCCTGAAACAGTTCTCGAGATTATCGCGAAGGATATCATACGGGATTCCCGTACTTTCTTTTCCGAAAATGAGATAGATGTTTTCGTCGTTTGGAACACCGGCAAAATCGATGGAGGAGTGAGGCTTTTTTCCGTATCGTGTCATGAAGAAAAAAGCACCTTTGTTTTTGCTCACGAACTCATCGAAACTCTCATAATAATCGTAGTCCGCCCACGTGATGTGATTGGTGGTGGCACGCTTGAATTTTTTATTGTTTATATCAAAACCTAAAGGACCTATGAGATGCAGCCTGCAATCGGCTGCAACACAGGTCCTCATAATGTTTCCGGTATTTTGCGGGATCTCAGGTTCGAAAAGAACTACGTTGACTCTTCCCGCCATCAGACTGCGCCTCCGGCAGTTACGGCTGCTGCTGCATGAAGTGATGCATGTTCATCGCCAGATGCTGCTTCCGCAATGTTAAGGAGATGGTCACCGAGACGTTCGAAATCGGTAAGCATCTCGGAATAGATGACGCATGCTTCTCCTGAACACTCACCTGTTGTCATACGAGTGATCTGGTTCTTTCTGAACATAGCCGTCATATCGTCGATCTTCTGCTCAGCTTTTGCCACGCGAACGTGAATGGTCGAAGTATCCTTGCCGTAAAGGAGGAATGTCGTATCACCCAATACCTGGATCATCTGCTGAACTTCGAAGCAAGCCTTGTCGGAGAGTTTATATCCTTTGTCCTGCAGGAGGTTAGCATAGCCTGCGATGTTGGTTGCATGGTCACCCATTCTCTCGACATTACCCGTGATCTTGAAAAGATTACTCAAGGTAACGGCATCTTCTTCTGACGTAACCTTAGCCAAACTGTGAGAGATGTAATATGAGATCTCTTTATTGAGGAAGTCTATATATTCCTCAGCCGAATCGATCTCAACCTGGACAGACTCGCTGTTATTAAGTACTGCGTTAAGACTTCTTGTAACGTTCTTGCTTGCCATGTCGTACATACGTGCGATCTCGTTACGTACGGAAGCGATGAGAACTGCACTTGTCGTATCGGATCTGAGCATTGCCTGCGAAAGGTACTTAAGCTCGTGAATACTTTCAGTTTCAGATTTCTTCTCAGGTATAACGAACTGAACGAACTTAACGATAAGTTTTCCGAACGGAAGCAAAGCGGCAGTCGTTACGAGAGCAAAGAGCAAGTGAGCGTTAGCTATCTGTCTCATAGGAGAAGAAGAGATCTTCCGCATCCATTCGGTGATAGGAAGCGCCAATGTAAGTCCCGTCATAAGGAGCATACCTATAACGTTGAACATCAGGTGCATAAGTGCCGTACGGAGTGCATTCCTGTTCGAACCTACAGAGGAAAGGATCGCGGTAACACAGGTACCGACGTGCATGCCGTAGAGGATGAAGATCGCCTGATCAAGTCCGATAACACCGGAAGCCGCCAAAGTCTGGAGAACGGCAACACCTGCTGCGGAACTCTGGATCAAAGCTACGAAGATTATACCTACGAGGATACCGAGCAAAGGATTGTTCATTCCCGTAAGGAAGGATCTGAATGATTCGTTGTCCTTAACAGGTTCCATAGCCCCGCTCATGATGGAGGTACTTATAAAGATAAAGCCGAGACCGGTTACGATCTGACCGATCGCTGCGTATTTTTTCTTGTGTGTGAAAAGAAGGATCAAGACACCGATGATCGCGATGATCGGTGCAACCGCGCTGAACTTAAAAGCAACGAGCTGTGATGTGATATTGGTACCGATGTTGGCACCCATGATGACCCACAATGCCTGAGTAAGATTAAGAAGGCTCGCATTAACGAAGCCAACGACCATTACCGTGGTGGTCGATGAGGACTGGACAAGTGCGGCGATCGCCATACCTACCAATAGTCCGAAGAATCTGTTCGATGTCAGTTTCTCAAGAATCGACTGAAGTTTACTACCTGCTGCGGCCTCGAGTCCTCCGCTGAGCATCTTCATGCTGTACAAAAAGATCGCAAGTCCGCCTACCATTGTTATGAGGCACATTAAAATATCCATACTAATTCTAATCCTCCGTCTATTCTTATTTTAGTGAGCGCAAATTAATAAGTCAAAAGTTTTTACGGGCAAAGAAAGATACATTCACCGTTTTCTATATGTGAGTTTTTGCCTTTCGAAAACATTTGACGATCTTTCATTCTTTTCGTGTGGACCACGCACAACAAAAACATCTCTAAAACACCTGCAGCAACTTCTTTTAGTGCTAATGAAGCTTTCGAAATAATATAGATGTGTTTCTATATGTACAGTATGTTTTCTTTTACATTTTTCAAGTGGAAAATTTACATTTAACCCAAATAAGGAGGCAAATGATATAATTATCGGGTAATAAAATCTTAAGAAGGTACCTGCGATGCACCATAATTTTCTTTTCGATCTGGACCAGACACTTCTGGACTTTCACGCTTCCGAACGTAAGGCTTTGGAGATAGTAATAAAGGCTAACGGACTATGTTTTCGAGAAGAAGACTACGTGCATTTCAAGGCATATAACAAATCGCTTTGGCTGGAACTCGAGAAAGGAACGATTTCCAGAACGGAACTTTTTACACTGAGGTTCACGGATCTCATAAAAAGATGCGGCGGAGATGTCTCGAAGATCGATCCGCTGAAGATCAACAGCGAATTCATCAACACCATGGCAGTTAACGGAGTCCTGATGGACGGCGCGATGGATCTGGTTAAGAGGATCAAGAACGACATCGAGGATTCAAGGATCTACATTATCTCCAACGGCGCGACGGTGAACGCTCTGGGAAGGATCAATTCCACAAGGCTCAATGTCTATATCTCGGAACTTTTCATAAGCGAATCCATGGGGGTTTCCAAGCCATCTGCGGAGTTCTTTGATATCGTGCTTAAAAAGATCGGCGAGCCGAAGGAATCCTGCATCGTCATAGGAGATTCCCTGACGTCGGATATGCTGGGCGCCAAAAACGCCTCTTTAACCTCCGTGTGGTTCATGCCCGAGGGAGATATAGAAGGCGCCGTAAGTGCTTATAATATTGATTATTGTGCTTCGAGCTTTGACGAGCTTTATGACATACTCAAAAGGTGGTCGACTGCTTCGAGATAACCGTCGAAGCCTTTTCCCGTTATCGTCTTGCACGCGAAGTATGAGATGTAGGATATCTGTCTGAACGGTTCTCTTTCAGATACTTCGGAGATATGGACTTCCACGGTCGGGATATTGACCGCCTTAAGTGCATCAAGGATCGCTACGGAAGTATGTGTATATCCTCCCGGATTAAAGACGATCCCGTCCATCTTGTCGAAATATGCCTGCTGGATCATGTCGATCAAAGCGCCTTCGGAATTGCTCTGGAAGAAGCCTACATCGACGCCCTTTTCGTCGCAGTGATCCTTAATGAGCCTTTTAAGATCCTCGTATGTTTTGTTGCCGTAGATCTGCGGCTCTCTTATGCCAAGCATGTTTAAGTTTGGTCCGTTAAGAACAAGTATCTTCATCTTACTAATCCCTCTATGAGTTTTGTTTCCGTTTCTTCCGAGTCCTCGAAATCAGGAAGGTCCCAGATAACGTCTGCTGCTTCCTCGTACATCGGTGTGCGCTTATTAAGAAGTTCTTCTATTCCCTGATCCTTGCTGATCGGGCGGCCTGATACGTCCTGTTTGAGAAGCGATTTCAGAGGACGCTTCAGATATATGACCTTCGAATTGCACTTAAGGAAGAAGAAGTTCTCGGGAACCGTTACGATGCCTCCGCCCGTTGAGATCACGCGGCCTGAACCTGACAGGAATCTCTTTCCGAGTTCATGCTCCATCTCGCGGAACTTCTTCTCGCCTTCTTTGGTAATGACTTCCGAAGGAGTTACTTTGTATTCTTTTTTGAATTCGAAGTCGAGATCTACGAATTCCTTGTTGAGCTCTTGAGCTATCTTACGTGCTATGGTCGTCTTACCTGATCCCGGCATTCCGACCAGCGTGATATTCTTCATTTCCGACTCGAGATCTGCGATGACCTTTTCGATCAGCTCGTCATTTTCTTCGTCGGCGGATCTGCCGTTAAAGATCGCGCTTGCTTTGTAGGCCTGAGCTACCAGCATGCTTAAGCCGCCTGCAGTCTTGAGCCCTTTTTGACGGGCATCGAAAAGAAGTTTGGTAGTTGACGGATTATAGATGATATCGGCTACGGCAAAAAGATCCGTAAAGCGTGAGATATCGATCGGGCTCTCGTCCACTTTAGGATACATTCCGACAGGCGTGGTATTAACGATGATCTGCGTATTCGGCAGGATATCGTAAACGTTCTCGTAATTGATCTCGCCCGTTCTGGAACACATGTTGACGCGGGCACCCATCTTCTTAAGCGCATATCGTACTGCTGCACTCGCGCCGCCTGTTCCGAGGATCAGGCACTGCTTTGACGCTACGTTGATACCTTCGCGCCTTAGCATATACATGAAGCCGTAAACGTCCGTGTTATAGCCCTTGAACACGCCGTTTTCCTGAAGTTTTACGGTGTTGACGGCGCCAACCTTGGCGACCTCTTCGGACACCTCGTCGCAAAGCTGCATGGCAAGTTTCTTATAAGGGATCGTTACGTTAAAACCGTCAAGATCCTCTTTCCTGTCGAAAATGCTCTTGACCCCGTCCTCGTCTCTCTCGAGGACAGTGTACTCATAATCAGCGAACTCATTATGAATGCGCGGCGAATATGTGTGCGGAAGCGATTTGCCCAAAACTCCAAATTTCATAACATCATCCTTAGATCATTTCAGTATAGGAACCCAGGTACCTGGCCTCGGTGCACATGGACTCGAGTTCGGCGATCATCTCCGAGAAACCGTCGTTATAGATGGACGTCTCGAGGTCGAAGTAGAACATGAACTCGAAGTCTCTTCCCGGAAGCGGTCTGGACTCTATCTTAACAAGATTTATACCTCTTGAATAGAAGAAAGCCAAAATCTTATAAAGAGCACCCGGCTCGTGCTTCAAGATCATCATCATAGACGTTCTGTTGGCGCCCGGATAGATCTCCAGGTTCTTGGAGATTACGATGAACCTCGTGTAGTTATTGCCCGAATCCTGAACAGATTCCTGAATGACGTCGAGGTCATAAAGGACTGCGCACTTAACGGAAGACAGACAGCAGATGTCGGTCCTTCCGGATTCCTTTACGTACTTAGCGGCCTCAGCCGTGTTCTTATAGTATGTGACCCTTACGTCAGGTCCGAGACCTTTTATAAACTCCCTGCACTGGTTAATAGCCTGCTCGTGGGAGATTACTTCCTTGATGTCACTCTTCTTGCCGCCGTGGTTCATGAGACAGCTGTGATCGACCTTAACTCTGACGGATCTTACGATCTTAAATCTGTGCTTGATCATGAGATCATATACGGATGATACCGTTCCCGCATTGGAGTTCTCGACAGGGAGCACACCATACTTACAAAGTCCTGCGTCGATCGCATCGAATACCTGTGAGAAGTTTCTCATGAACATGATGCTCGGGATCTTGAAGACCTTCTCGCAGGCAACCTGTGAAAAAGCTCCCTCAACGCCCTGGCACGCAACGACCGCTCTTTCCGGGAACGGCTTGGAGTTCATCTCGGAAACCGCGTCGTCGATGATCCTTGTCGCATCAGTCTGTGATCTGTTGACCCTTCCCTGAAGGCCTCTGGAAACCTCGAAAAGGAGCTGGTATAAAGGTGCCACGTACGGCTTTGTTCTCTCATCTGCCAGATCGTAGACAGAAGCGAGCTTTTCTCTTTCTCTCTTGCCGTCGTAGATAGGCTTGCCGCTGCCCTTTTTAAGTTCGCCGATCTTTTCCGACACTTCCATTCTCTTCTCGAGAGCTTCCAGGAGCGCCTTGTCGGCCTTATCTATTTCTTCTCTTAAAACGCTTAGATCTTCCATTATCGTTCTCCTTTAGATCAAGTCTGCGATCGCGAGCGCCGCTGCTGCCTCAAATACCGGAACAGCTCTCGGCACGATGCACGGGTCGTGTCTTCCCTTCGCCTTCAGCGTGGTATTCTCCTTTGTCTCGAGATCCACCGTTCTTTGTTCTTTTCCTATAGTCGGAGTAGGCTTTATGGCACAATCGAAAACGATCGGAGCTACATCCCCTCCTACGCTTATTCCGCCTAAGATACCGCCGCATCTGTTGGTCTCGAGCTTAAGCTTACCGTCCTCGAAGACCAGACTGTCGTTGTTCTCGGAACCATGGAGCTTTGCTGCTTCAAAACCGTTACCGAATTCGATACCCTTAACTGCAGGGATCGCAAAACAGATCTGAGCGATCTTACCTTCGATACCTTCGAAGATCGGTCCGCCGATACCGCCCGGCATTCCTTCGATGACTGTCTCGATAACGCCTCCGACGGAATCTTCGGAAGTCCTTGCTTCCTCGATGACCTTCTTCATCTTCTCGCCTGCTTCATCATCGATAACAGGGAATTCCTTGTTTCTTACATCTTTAAGCTTCTCTAGATCGAGAGCTCCGTCACTTACCCCTCCGATGGACTTGATCCTTGATGAGATCCTGATCCCTTTCTCAGAAAGATACGTAAGCGCCAGAAATCCTGCTATACACATAGGAGCCGTAAGTCTTCCAGAGAAGGATCCTCCGCCCGATGACTTAAAGTTCGGACCGTACTTAAGTCCTGCAGTAAAATCCGCATGTGACGGCCTTGGTGTACGAAGAAGATTCGAATAATCTGACGGTCTTATGTTCGTATTCAGGATATGAGCTTCGAATAGTCCGTTTTCCAGCTTATCGATAATAACCTCATCAGCTTCTTTACGAGGAGTAGACCAGGCATTCTGACCCGGAGCTCTCCTCTTCATAAAGGCACGGAGCTTCTCCTCATCGAGCGAAGAATAATCAAGACCTTCGAGTCTTACGCCGATGTCTTCGCTGTGGGACTCGCCGTAGATTCCTACCTTGATCTTGTCGCCCGAAAACCAGTTGTAGTCTTTCATTTAGCTTCGACCTCCGTTCCTTCCAGAAGTTCCCAGAGACCCGGGAATGATTTGCTTATACATTCATCATTATCTATATTTATCGTCTTGCCCGTCCATGCGGCGATGAGACATGCAGTCTGTGCCATCCTGTGATCGCCGTATGTCTTGAACGGTTCGTTCTTATCGCGTTCCCTGATGCCGCCGTCTACAAAAAGACTTCCGTCCCTGTACTCGCAGCTCGCGCCTACGCCTCTTAATGCTTCGATAGTTGCTTCAACTCTGTCGCACTCTTTGAACTTCAAACGCTCAACGTTCATTATCTGTGTTCCGTCCTTAAAAGCAGCCGCGAGAACTGCTACGTATGGAACGATGTCAGGATAATCGCGTGCATCTAAGATGAGTCTTCCGGCGGATCTTCTTCTCTCGGTAATGGTGATGGAATCATTGGAAAAATCCAGGATGATCCCCATCTCCGCCAGGATATAAAGGATGAACTTATCTTTCTGAAAAGATCTCTGGTTAAGTCCGTGCAAAGTCATCTTGCCATTTTTGCAAAGTGCGCCGAGACTTAGAAGGAATGCTGCACTGGACCAGTCGCCCTCAACGTCCAGATCAAGGCTGATCTTATCAGTTGAAGGAACTTTTACCGAGTAAAGATTGTCGTCTTCGTCTACATTTACGCCTTTACTCTCAAGAGTTCCGATCGTAAGCTCGAAGTATCCTTTTGACTCCAGGTCACCGATGAGCCTTACTTTACTTTCAGGAAGAAGGATCGATGCCATGAGTAGTCCAGAGATATACTGGGAAGATATGTTTCCTTCGATATCGAAAACGCCTTCTGTCAGCTTGCCCGATACGATAAGCTGTCCGTTGTCCCTGTCCTTCTCGATGCTGATGCCGTGGCGCAAAAGACATTCCTCGAGCTGGTCGATGGGCCTATCCATGAGCTTACCCTTCGGAAGGAAGATGAGTCTTCCGTCGATGCCTTTGTGGTAGAGGTAAGCTGCGCCTACGCTTATCATGAAACGGAGGGTGGAACCGCTCTCGTTACAGTTCATTATTATGTCGCCGCCTTCAGACTCCAGGAGCGCTTTGATGCATGCTTTGGTTGCTTCGATATCCTTGTTGTCGGAAGATAAAGGCGTTGTGAGTTTATCCGTGAGATCTGGATCGTCCTTTTTCGAGAGGACATAAAGGAGAAAACTTATTATGAGTTCTCGGTGAAGCACCGACTTCGAGGCCGGGACTTTGTAATCCAGATCTATGTTCTTGATGGTTATGTCACGGTTCATAGATACCCCTTAAGTTCACTAGGCTCGATGGTCTTAAGCTCAGCCTTGCCGATCTCGTTGACCAGGACAACGGTGATCTTGGAACCGCGCTTCTTCTTGTCGTTCATGATGCCGCCCAAAAGATCTTCGAACGTGGAATCATCATCGTAAGGAAGATCGTAGAGCTTTATCATGTCTACAAGTTCGTTATATATAGGACTATGGCGTGAGATCATTGCCATTCCCTTGGCAACAGCGTAACCGTGGGATACGGTGAAGTTACTGTTACGCTCGATGGCGTGACCTAACGTGTGTCCAAAATTCAAGGTCTGACGAAGTCCGTTATCGAGTTCGTCCTGCTCGACTACGTAAGCCTTGAGCTCGACGCATCTGGCGACTACATCCTCGAGTTTGGGAGAATTCTTGTCGATCTTGTTCTTGAGTTTCTCGTAAAGATCCTTGTCGCTTATGAAAGCGTATTTTATAACCTCAGCCATACCCTCTGCGAAGACCTCGTCACTTAAGGACTTCAGAAGATCAACATCGCAGATGACAAGTGACGGCTGATGGAACGCGCCCACCAGGTTCTTACCTTCCTTAAGATCAACGCCTGTCTTTC
>JAGCGK010000196.1 GCA_017649645.1 Clostridiales bacterium
ACTGGATTCCAGCCAAAAATCCAGTGTTTTCTCCCTATCAGCAGGGAGAATCAACTGGTGTTTCATGGCAGAGTTTCACAGAACAAATGCAGCTCTGCTTCAGAAAGATGATTTTTCGTTAAATGTTCGTGGCGAAAACGGCATGCGGGAAAAAGACACTGCATGCTATAATGACTAACACAAAGATAAAAGGCGGGGAATCGGTATGACACTTAATCAGCTTAGATATGTATTGGCTCTGGCACAGGAGAATTCCATCAACGATGCTGCGAAGAAACTGTTCATATCGCAGCCGGCCCTGACTTCCGCGCTGAAGTCTCTTGAAGAAGAGATCGGATTCAGTATCTTTATTCGAACAAAGAGCGGTATCTCCCTGACTGTTAAGGGAAGCGAGTTCTTAGGATACGCTAAGTCCGTCATCGAGCAGTACGATATCCTTGATGCGAAGTATATCTCGGGAACGAATGCCAAGCACACTTTCCATGTGTCGATGCAGCATTATACTTTTGCCGTTAATGCATTTGTCGAAGTCATAAAGGAATACGGCATGGATGAGTTCGAGTTCGAGATCCATGAAACTAAGACTCATGAAGTCATCGAAAACGTTCGGGATCAGAAAAGCGAGATCGGCGTTCTTTATATGAATGACTTCAATAAGGATGTATTAAGTAAGATCATCAATGAATCCGGACTGGAATTCACTCCGCTTTTTGACTGCCATATCTACGCATACATGAGTAAGAATAATCCTCTTTCGAATAAGAAGACCGTGACCATGAAGGATCTTGATGATTATCCGTGTCTTGTTTTCGCGCAGGGAGATCAGAATTCATTTTATTTTGCAGAAGAGGTACTTAGCACATATGAGTACAAGAGACTTGTGCGCGCTAACGACAGAGCGACGCTTCTAAACCTCATGGTGGGCATCAACGGCTATACCCTGTGTTCGGGAATCATCTGTGAGGACCTGAACGGTACAGATTACTGTGCGGTAAAACTTAAGACGAACGAGAAGATGACCATCGGATATATCTCCAGGAAGGCGTCGATACTGAGCGAACTAGCAGAGAAGTATGTGGCTGAGCTTGCCAAGTATAAGGAGAAAGTCCTTAAGTGATAGGCCCGTTATAACTTTTAGTTATCGATTGCTATACGAAAATGCAATTATCCAAGAACCGAACCTGATGATAACATTCCTAATAACATTCAATTGTTAGGGGAATTATTGATGGACAGAGGAATAAATACCCGATGTCTGCACTTGGAAGAGACTGAGGGCAGGACGGAAAACTACGGAGCACTGAGCTTTCCTATTTATCAGACGGCAACATATGCGCATCCGGGCGTAGGGCAGAGCACGGGCTATGACTATAGCAGACTCCAAAATCCGACAAGAGAACATCTGGAGAAGGTTGTCACATCGCTGGAAAAGGGCAAGGAGGCATTCGCACTTTGTAGCGGAATGGCTGCTATTACGTTGCTGTTCGAACTCTTTAGACCCGGAGATCACATAATAACCGAATCAGACCTCTACGGCGGCAGCATCCGCCT
>JAGCGK010000197.1 GCA_017649645.1 Clostridiales bacterium
AAGTTATCAGAGGAATTCACTGAACGAATCCAAAGTATCTTCATCTGACAAAATAAGATTCTCTTTTGAAGCTTCAGCAACAGCCGCTTCTTCCTTGGCTCTGGCTTCCTCGGCAGCTTTCGCAGCTTGAGCAGCCATCTCTGCCTTCTTAGCCTCAAGAGAAGCACTTCTCGCCTTGAGTTCTTCGACAGCCCTTTTCTGCTGCTCTCTTCTGTCTGCTCTGGCCTTCTCCAAAGCCTCCTGCTGAGCAGCTTCTTCGTCTCTGGCCTTAAGCTCAGCTTCGATCTCTTCTCTCTTTTCCTCGGATCTGCGTTTCCTGGAAGCAACCTCTCTGAGAGCCTCAATAGAAGCAGGTGCCATGACGTTACGCTCTTTGATGGCATCCATCCTGGCCTGACTTTCTTCTCTGATACGCTCCTCGTCTTCAGCAACCTGAACACCGAGCTTCTTAAGTTCATCAACATCCTGACCACTGGCAGAAGCAGCTCTTGCTTTCCTTTTATCAGCATCCAGTGTATATTTTCGCATGACAAATTCGAGCTCGCCCGGTTCAGTATAATCCGAAGATGCCTTAATTATCGTATCATAGTCAGGTGTAGGAACACCCGGAAGTATCTTATATTTGCGCTTTGATTCTGACATATTCCCCTCCGAGATTCATATTAGGATAATACAAAATAAAGCAAGAAGATCAACAAGGCGCTGATCAATATGCCTATTATAATACCCAATACAAATCCGTCTCCAACTCTTCTCTTTTCTTCAATTTCTCCAATTTTGTCTTCTGTTTTCTTACTCTGATGATCATCCTTTATATTCTCACAAGTGATCTCAGGATCTGTTTTCTCAAGGACAAATTTACCTGTCCCTGCATTTATAATAACATTCTTTGCGGATTTTACCTTAGGAAGCCATTCCATTTGAAGATCTTTAAATGTATCTTTGTTATTTCTCGGGAAAGCATCCGCAGTGTTTGAAAGCTTATCCGGAGCAGGAGAAGCGGTCTCTGAAAGAAGCATGATACCAAAAGATGCATCGTCACTTACGTTGCTAGCTCCTACAACATATTTCTCCAAGATAAGATTTAATTCCTTCTCGCAGGTTTCTCTTCCGCCTTTAAGAGTATCGACCATTTTCGCGATAACAGGTCTTACAAGACCGCTGTTCTCATCATATACGAGATCTTGAACGCCATCGGTCATGATCGCTATTCCGTGAATATCATCAGTTGTCATCTTAACAAACCTGAGATAATCGGCAGCGTGGCTTGCTGTAACAAAATAAGTGGAAGAAGCACGTTCACCGTTCTGCGGCATCGTTATAGGAGAAAGACCTGAAGAAGAAACTCTGACTATAAGTCCGTCTCCGATATGTCCGCAGATAATCCTTCTATCCTTAACCGCACAGAATACCAAAGTACAAGAAAGTCTCTCGAGAGAATCAAGCTTGAACTTCTCAATAGCTGCGGCCATGTTGGTATGGATAGCGGCAATTATAAGATTCTTTACTGCTGCTTCCCTGTTTTCATAATAGATTGCATCAAAATGATCAGTAAGAAGCTGTGCTACCGTCTCACAAGTGATCTTAGAACCATAACGTGCGTGAGTATATTCTTTCCCGCCGGCACCGTCAGAAACAACAACAACGCTTACGTTATTGCGCTCCAAAGCAAGGGAACTGTCCTCACAAGGAACACCCCTTTGCATGTGCTTATTGCCCATCAATGTTACAGCAGCAACTCTTGCAGTTTTCATCAGAAACCTCTAATCATTCTTCTTCAAGGAACTTAAAGAAATCATCAACATCAACTGATTCTCCTTCCGGCTCAGTTGAGATGTTATAAAGTGCATCATCATTCATTCCTGAAGATACAACTGAAGAACTCGAAGAGCCAAGGAATTCAAAAAGCTTTCCAAATTCAGCTGAAGCAACTGAAATCGGCTCAGGTCTCTTAATAGAAAGCATCTTCAAAAGATCATAATCAACGGCATTTCCTACGCCGATATTGAATACTACCAACTTATCATTTCTCTCGAGCTCATTACATGCCTCGACAGCAGCTTTATAGTTAGCCATAGCATTAGGACCCATAGGAGCTCCGTCAGTTATGACGACGATCCAAGGCTGGAAGTACTTGATACCGAGTTCACGATAACCTCTCTTACGAGCATCCAAAAGCTCAAGAGCTGTAAGAACTCCTTCTCCGATAGGTGTAAGACTTGTTGAAGCCTGAATCTCAGGAAGTCCCTTATCCTTGGCGATCTTACCGAACGGTAAAACGATATCTACCGATGAACCAAAGGTAATGATCGAAATATCTGTAGCAGATCTTGTATCGTCATTAGCTTTGATCGAAGACAAAAAGTTCTGAAGACCCATATTAAGCTGCTTAATAGGATCGCCCTGCATCGAACCGGATGTATCAAGACAAAAACAGATAGGTAATCTTCTCTTTGTACTATTACCAAAATCCGAAGCATTGATCTCTGTCATAAATATGTCCCCCTGACAAATTAATACTTTTTCTTACCAAAGAACGGGAAACGACCGCCTCTATCGTTGTCATCACCCTTATCAGGTTCATCAGCCTGATTATCTCTGTTGTTCCTGGTAGCATAGAATGGTTTGTTTGTAGCAACTAATCCTGATGTATCAGTATCAAAAGATGAATTAGCTGCTGCTGCAAAAGGATTATTAACACCATTATAGATTATGCTGTCCTTAAATCCTGTTCTTCCCTTGACCATAACCGGAACAGCATCCGGGGTCTTATGATAATCCATCTTAGGGAAAACCTTATAACTTTCAGGATCTTCAAATCTCTCGTTAATAAGATCATCCTTATAATCAAGAACAGCAGAATACCACTCTATGGTTTCATGACTGATTCCAAGAGCAAATACATCATATAACATGGAACGGAGCTTCTCAGGAAGATATGCCCAAATATGTTCATATCCGCCCAAAGGAATAAACTCAGTTCCGGAGTTATCCATTTTATACGGGAAGTTCCTCTCAAGTATCTCTTCCCTTAAAGTCTCTTTTCCGTTACGTCTGGCATACGGATGCAGACCACAGAACAATACAGAGAAAACGAGCATAGCGATACAATAATCTTCATGCTTCAACGTACGCAGGAAGCTGACAAAATTGCGTCCCCAAAGTTCTGTAGGAGTAAACTCCTCAGTACCGACAGGACAAGGAAGATTACCGATCTGGCAGCTATCCATGTCGATAAGATAGCAGGAAGCCGAGGAATAAAGAAGCGCATTCTTAAGCTGGATATCACCAATAATGATATCGTTCATATGAAGATACAGGAATTTCTCCAAAAGATTAATAAGTGTATCAACAATATCTACTCTCTTCCAATCAGGGAAAGCATTTGTAACAGCATCCGGACCATCAAGGATGTTACTTAATGTGGAGCCTTTTCCAAGTCTCATTGTATATCCGACCGGAACTCCCTGATAGAACAGAAGATCAACAGGCCAGCATATCTCAACAGCATTTATTCCGCGAGCAACCATTTTCGAGAGTTTACTCCATCTTAGGGGAGTAATATTTCCCTTATGATAGATCTTTGCAACGATCCTTGGATCATTTGTCTTAAAGATCATACCCTCAGCACCATTACTGATCCTGGTTGAAAGAAGAATGGACTTCTGGGAAGCGGTCTGAACTACATCACCGACATTACAGAAAACATGAGCATCCAAATACTCTGTTTTTGCAGCCAAAGGACTTATCTTGATCTCTCTTACATTTTCATAGCACTCAGCACTGTTTCTGTAAAATTCAATGCTCTCTTCCGAAACAACACAGATAGGCATATTAAACTCAAGCTTTTGATCATACATACGCTTGAATAAGATACCGGTTCTGGAAGTTAAAAGACATACACCGTCAATCTTCGAGACTTCTCTCAAAAAGCCACGGCTGCCGACAGTATCGATCTGGTGTACTTTTCTGTAGTTGAGAAGGATACTGAAAAGATCTCTGAGCGAGCTGGACAGGATATCCGAAATATCATCAGCCTGGTGGGTTATACATTGATGCAGGAGTTTGAAGTCTTTGCTGACATAAATGTCACAATCACCATCAGAGACCCTCATAAAGAAGTCCCTGTATACAGTGGTGCCTACAAACTCTTTCAAAAAAGAGTAGTCTAAGGCATATGAATTGTATAAACCAAAGTCCCCTGTTTGCATTTGCCCTTACCAAACTCAACTCATAACACTATGAATATATATTAAAACAAAGAAACTAGCAACAAAATAAAGAAATAAAAATCATTAAAACAAGGAAATTAAGTCCTCAAATGTTTCCCTTCTTCTAATTAACTTAACATTTCCGTCTTCCTGGATCAAAACCTCAGCACATCTTGGTCTCAGATTGTATGAGGAACTCATTGAATAACCGTAAGCACCTGCATCCAATACAGCTACAAGATCTTCTGTCTTAATGATCGGCAGTTCTCTTTCCTTTGCGAGGATATCACCGGATTCACAGATGTTTCCTGTAACTGTGATAACATCAGTGCCGTCTTCCAGTGAAACCACTTCATTATTTCTGATTACCTCAATGTCATGCCATGAATCATAAAGTGTAGGTCTGGCAAGAACATTCATTCCAATATCTGTTCCGGCATACTTATGACCGTAATTGGATTTAGTTGCAAATACTCTTCCCAAGATCAAGGAAGACTCTGCAACACAATATCTGCCCGGCTCAGACTTAAACAAAGGAGCATATCCGTAATCGGAAACAAAATCATCGAGGATAGGTTCCATCTCCTTTGAAAGCTTATCGATATCAAATGGTGCCTCGTCGTTAAGCTTATGATATGGAGTACCAAAACCGCCGCCGAAGTCGATAAACTCGAGGTTCGGAAACTTTCTGGCGATCCTTAAGAAGTTACCGATCGCAGCTATAAACGGATCTGGAACCATATAAAGAGATCCAACATGCTGGTTGATTCCGACGATCTTAAGATCATACTTTGCTGCTACTTCGAAAACAGTATCTATGTCTTCTTCAGCGATAGCAAACTTAGTCTTCTTACCTGCAGTAACTACTTTCTCGTGATGTCCTGCACCTACACCCGGGTTGATTCTTACAGCGCATCTTGATCCCGGGAACAATTTTCCGAATCTGTCGAGCTGATCGATAGAATCAAGACTTGTGATGATATTGTTATCATGAGCAAATGTAAGCTCCTCTGAACTTACATTGTTAGGAACAAAGAAAATCCTCTCTGCCGGGAACCCTGCCAAAAGAAGGATCCTCATCTCATTAACGGACATTGCATCTGCATTAAGTCCTTCCTCAAGAGCGATCTTCAAGATGCTTAGGTTGGAATTGGACTTGATCGAGTAGTTAGCAGTATAAGGGTACTTCTTGATAAGACCCTCAACCTTTCTCATCTGCTTTCTTATAACAGACTCGTTATATACATAAAGCGGCGTTCCAAACTCAGAAACAAGGTCTTCCGGTTTATTGCCTTTGAAAAAATCTATGTTTTTAATATATGAGCTCATAACTTACCTCCATAAATACAAACAATATTATAATATAATGCCTACCAATTTCATAAGGTATTTTGCATTAGAAACATTCGAAATTCCATCTTTAAGTTTGTAATCGAAGTAAATACCCTCATCATCATATGTTTCAGAGAAATGGTAGTAACAGATATTTTTAAGCTCCTTTTCTGCTTCATCACACAAAGCATAATCATGAGTTGTCATAAGACCGATGATCTTCTCGTCAGAAAGGATCTTAAGAACTGTCATCGCACCTGCAGTTCTGTCAGCGGAGTTTGTTCCCCTGAAGATCTCATCTATGAGGAAAAGAAGAGGTCTTCCCTCTCTTCCTGCCTTAACGATAGCAGATATCCTTACAAGTTCAGCCTTAAACGTACTCATCTCTTCTTTCATGCTGTCTACGATCCTCATGGAAGATACGACTCTCATCCTTCCGAGTTCAAGCGAGGAAGCAAGTACATTTGCTCCAATGTAAGCCAGGATCGAATTAACTCCGATAGTCCTTATAAGCGTAGTCTTACCGGACATATTAGAACCGGTAATAAGAGCTATCTTACCGTCGATAGTTATAGAATTCGAAACGGCTTTCTTAGGATCGAGCAAAGGATGAACAATGTCCTGTCCTTTAAAAAGAGCGTTTTTGGAAGAATCCAAAGGAGCATCAATAAATATAGGTCTGGTACTCTTCTCGGAGATGATCTCTACAACAGAAGCAGACATCATGGCTTCGATCTTACCGAGATTTTTAAGGTTTCCTTCTAATGAAGATCCATACTTTTCTGCCCATGATACAAAGCGGTCAGCACAGTATGCATCATAAATGCAAAGAGCGTTCAGTACCAACGCGATCAAAGGCTGAGACCTTAAAGCACAGAAACCGCAGGCATTTGATAAGGATTTGAAGCCGTCGGAAACTTTGTCTTTTGTCTTAACGTCACAAAGAAGTTCCATGGTATAGTCTTCCTTAAGGCTTTCTTTTTCGAGCATGGAATAAAGAGTATGAAGTGTCTCAGTCTGTCTTGCGATACCGTCAACTGCGGTAAAGCACTCCTTGTACCCTGAAGTCATTACAAAGCTTGCGATAAGATTTATGAAGATTATCGCCAAAGCAGCCGGTACGAACAGTTTTGTCGAAATGAATAATAGTCCGAACGGGATGATCCATAAAAGCAAAAGAAGCTTACTTACAAGTCTTTTTGTCTTCGAAAAAGCAAAGGTCTTATTAGATGCCAGAGCCATCAGAGCAATCGGCATCTTATCAAGCTTACCAAGCCTCTCGGCTGCCTGATAGTTCTCAACAAATTCGATCTTATCACTGAACTCATGGATAGCCTTCTGGCGGCTTAAAAGCTCCTCAGTAGGTCTCGGATCGATATGAGCATTAAGAAGCTCATCTTTGAATGCTTGACGGCCGATAGCGCTCTCTGAGATGTTGTAAAGAGCAAACAAAGAAGACTCGCCGAAGATATCGAGGTCGATACAATAATCATGATCAGGCACAATAAAATCATTGCCCTTGTCCTTAAGATCAGCAAAAGCGCCGTTAACACGGGCTATGTACTCTTTGTTGATATCCGAAACTGCGGATTTCATCTTAAGTTCAGTACTTATCTTCCTGTGCTTTACGCAAAGAAAAATGAAAACGGCAAACAAAACAACTGCTATTGGAATGAAGATGATCTCTTTCTTGAGATAGAAACCTAATCCGAGCAAAACTGCTACGGCTATAAAAACAGCAAGACGAACAAGACTATAGTTCCCGCTCGTCTTCTCAAGTTCTTTGACTTTCCTATCTAATTCTGATTGTCTGTTTACAAAGTATTCGTTGTCATATCGCATTTAGACTTTTTTCCTTACCAAAGTCATTTTTTCTCAGATGCTTTAGTCTTGCGCTTTGAGGTAGTCTTCTTCTCTGTTTCAGAAGTCTTGGAAGTTGACTTTTTCGAAGAAGAAGACTTGGAAGAAGCAGCCTTCTTGGCCGTTGTTGTCTTTTTAGCAGTCTTCGAAGATGAAGCAGTCTTAGTTGAAGCCTTAGCAGTAGTAGTTCTCGGTTTTCTCTTAGGAACTACATAATCAAGGACTTCACCGATGCTGTCATGTATAGTCAAGAGCGCCTGAAGGTCCAAATGTGTTGAACTCTTATTGATAATTACTACTCTGTCATGCTTCAAGAACTGAACAAAAGTTGCAGCCGGATAAACAGTAAGCGATGTTCCGCCGATGATCATAAGATCAGCCTTCTTTATCGCCTTGATAGCCGAATCAACCTTGTCATGCTCAAGATTCTCTTCATAGAGAGTTACTGCAGGTCTTACGATGCCTCCGCACTTTGTGCAACGCGGAATACCCTCGCAGCCGAGAATAAAGTCGAGCTTATATTTCTTGCCGCAATCAATACAGTAATTTCTGTGAACGGAACCATGAAGTTCGATAGTAGTCTTACTGCCGGCCATCTGATGCAGGCAGTCGATATTCTGTGTAATAGTAGCTATGAGCTTACCCTGACGCTCAAGTCTTACAAGAGCTTTATGAGCCTTATTAGGTTTAGCATCAGGATAGCAAAGCTTTTTTCTGTAAAAATCATAGAACTCTTCAGGATGTTCTACAAAGAAAGAATGCGAAACAACATCGACGGCACGATAGTTAAATCCCGTCTCCTGATTGAAAATACCTTCGCCGCTTCTGAAATCAGGTATGCCACTTTCCGTAGAAACACCGGCACCGCCCAAGAAGACAATGTTATCAGATTCAGCAATAAGTTGCTTCAGTTGATCTAATTTCTTTTGTTTAGCGCCGCTATAGCGATCCTGTCTAGTTTCCAAAATCTACCTCGTCTTATCAATCCAAGTCCAAATTGTGAGCTGTAAAATCTCCAAGCTCCATACTTGCAGAACCGAACATCTCTTTACCGAGAACTCTCTTCTCGTCTCTTTCCTTCTCAACCAAAGTACTCAATGCTCTTCTAACGCGATCAGAGTTCTTGATATTCTTGATCTCGATTACAGGAGAAGTCTGGTCGGCTGTGTTAAGAATGACACTGCCTACACCAAATATCTTCTGACCCAAAGTACGTTTGATAGTAACATCGAGAATACGATAAAGAAGGATCTCATCTTCAGTTGTATTAATCAATCCCTTACGAATATAGAGACGATTGTTATCAAAGCTGTATGTAGTGAAGGAGATCGGCAATCCGAGATAGCGCTTCTTATCCTTCCAAAGAAGAACGTCATTATCAAGATATTGACTAAGTCTGTCAGTTTTTGCCATGTTTTTATCCTCCACAACTATAAATTATACATTAAAAGTTCTAATATTTTGTTTCAAAACTGTGTCAAATATAACCTCATTATATTTTAGAAGTCGCTTAAATCAAAGTGTTTTCGCAAAATCACTCTAATTTCTTGACTCTTGACTCATCATACACTTTGTACACATCAAAAAGCCTTGACAGGTCAGTGTCACGCATATTAGCTCCGTTTATGAGCGTTCTGTCGTAATAAAGATAGTTGATTCCGTAGGTATAATACGGATTCGGACCGATTCCGAAGAATATCCTGAAACCAAGTCCTTTGAGGTATTCCGCACGCGGATCCGTACCTTTTATGTAGTTTCCGTTAGGATATACGATCATATGTGTAGTTCCAAGGACCGAACCGATCTGACTTGTCCATTTCTCGGTATCAGATACGATCTCATCCATAGTCGCGCCTTCTGCATTGATGTTTCCGTATGTTGAAGATGCAAACTTCCAGCCGGTATCCTTAAGTGTTGAGACGATCTGAGAAACAGTGTTTTTGTTTGCTTCGATATCCTGAGAAGTGATATCTTCACTCGGTCTTCCGATAGCATTAAGGGCAAAGTTACGGTCATCGATCTCATCTTCGCTGATCACGTATCCAAAGCAAGATTCATAGCCGCATACGGTTATAACACCTTTTACACCGTTAAACGAAAAATCAGGATGTTCTTCAACAAACATATCAAGAATACCGATCGCCTCAGCTGATCTGGAAACAACTTCCTGTCCCGAAGCATTTAAATACTGTCCGCAGACCTGTTCCTGATCATTAAGGACCAGCTTCTCACATGTGCCGTTTCCGTAATTACGCATTGAATAGTCAAGGTTTTCGATGATTATGATAAGAGGTTTCTTGCCTTCAGGCACACGAAGGTTACACTCTACGAGATAGTCTTCGTTGCTGGTATCAACAAGAGCTTCCGCATCAACGAGAACATAGTTCTTGGAATAAAGTTCTTCAAGAATTCTCGAAAACTCCGTAGTAGTAAGATAGATGTCCTCATTACCGGAAACATAGTTAACATCAAACGCAAGTTCCGTATCAACGATCAACTGGCGCACACAGATGACTTCGACATTACCGTAATAATCTACGACAGGCGAAGTCTTCTCTGTAGCAATGATAAGGTCGTTTGCAATTCTGGTGTCATCCGGGAAGATAACAGCGAGGTTGGATAAGATCTCTTCTGCCGAGTAATACTGATATCTGGCGAGCATATGCTCACATTTTTCCAGCATCGGCTGATACATGATATCCTTGATCTCACCTACACGCCTGTCAGCAAAGTTATAAACGAAGCCTTCGGAATCTTCGAGAAGAGTGTTATATTGCTGAACCGCAGAGATATAATCGCCATCGTTGTATTCCGATTCAGCCGCCTGAACAATACCTCTGGCACGCTCGATCGAGTCGACTTCTCGCCACAGCGGAGAAGCAACAGCCGAGATATTGTCCACCTTTGTTATCTCGTTAAAGATAAAGGTAACATCAGGTTTTTCTATATTTCCCAGAAGGAAATCTTCGCAAAGGGAATTGAGCCAGTTCGAAAGATGAGAATATGTGATCTCACCCATTCCATTAAGGAACTTCAGGTCTTCAGTCTTAAGTTCATAACGCTCATACCTGACCTTGTTTTCGATGGTTACAGCCTTTTCATAGACAAGATTTTCCATCTTGATCATGTTCTCGTCGGCTTTTGCATCGGAATCGCTTTGCTGGATAAGTTCGTCATGGAGTTTACGATACATCTCAAGAGCATCTTCGTACCTGCCTTCGTTCAATGCAGTTTCAAAGGCAGGAATTATCGAAGCCTTGGACTCTTTAGACTTATCAATGTAGATAAAGACAACTACCGAGAAGAGCAAAACCGCAACGCAAAGTCCGATCGAAACCCAGTAAAGAAAACTGACTGGTTTTTTATTGCTAACAGTCTCGAAAATGTTGTCAGTTATGCTCTTTCTCAATATCAGATACCTTCAAGATTTAAGTTGATCTGCTTATCCATCATAAGATCATCTTTGATGAAATAACCGACGGCAGGAAGTCTCCTGATCCTGAAGTACTCAGGATCCTTAAATGAAGCTTCTTCAACACGTCTGATGCTTATCATCTTAGAGCCTCTCTTAGATGTAAGAAGCTGAACACCCTGTGTGGTTCTCGTTGACTTCAAAGGAACGAGCTTGGACTCGAATACAGCAGCCTTTGAAATATCACTCTGAGCTACAAGATCAGGGTTTTCGTTTTCATTAAGAACGATAAACGAAACAGCTCTGGAGCCGTCAAAGAAAGCATTTATAAGCTTCTTTCTGTTCTGCTTTGTCTCATATACGCTTATCGGGAACAAAGCAACCTTACCGTTTTCGAATCCGATCATAAGGTTACCCTTGTAATCCTTGGTAACAATGATGAACAGGACATTCTCACCGTCATCCATACCGAGAGTTCCCGGCAGATAATGACCGTACTCACTAGGCTTCGTATCATCAAACTCATAAGCCTTAGCCTTATATACGTTAGCCTTATCTGTAAATACGAGGATATCGTTAAGGTTGGTAGCCTCAACATCGATAAAGATCTCATCATCTTCCTTGGTCTTAAGTTCACCCGCACTTCTCAAAGAAACAAGTGTGTGCTTCTTAAGATAACCATGCTTTGTGAGCATGATCCTGATGTTGTAGTCTTCAATCTCCTGTCCAGGAACAAAGGTATCGACCTCTTCCTGCCTAACGACTTCGGATCTTCTCTCCTGGCCATACTTCTTGATGACATCCTTAAGAACCTCAATGATCTTATTGTCGATCCTCTTAGGTTTAACGAGGAAGTCCTCAAGGTCGGCGATCTCGTTTTTGATATCGTCTACGTCCTTGATCCTGTTGAGGATATACTGCTTGTTGATGTTACGGAGCTTGATCTCAGCTACGTATTCAGCCTGGATCTCATCGATTCCGAAGCCCTTCATCAAGTTAGGAACAACCTCTTCCTCGAGTTCAGTATTTCTGATTATAGCGATAGCCTTATCGATATCGAGCAAGATCTTAGCGAGACCTTCCAAGAGATGGAGCTTATCCTTCTTCTTCTGAAGATCGAAAGCAGTCTCGCGCTTGATACATTCTCTTCTCCACTTGAGCCATTCATCCATAAGGCCGTATACGCCAAGAACCTTCGGAGAACCGTTAACAAGCACGTTGAAGTTACATGAGAATGGTGACTCGAGCTTAGTAAACTTGAAAAGCTTGGTCATGAGTGCATCATGATCTGTGCCCCTCTTACATTCGATAACGATCTTAAGACCTTTGAGGTCTGTGGAGTTCCTGATATCACTGATCTCCTTGATCTTACCCTGCTTTACAAGTTCGCATACCTCATCGATTATGGCTTCCATAGTCGTTGTGTATGGAATCTCATAGATAGTGATCGTATTCTTCTTTGTATCTACTGTGTACTTACCTCTGATCCTTATGGAACCACGGCCTGTATCGTAGATCTCCTTCATTACCTTCTGATCATAGAGGATCTGTCCGCCGCCTGAAAAATCAGGAGCAGGCATGATATCAAGAAGATCAGCAGAAGGATCTTTCATATGAGCTATGGTAGCTTCACAGACTTCCTTAAGGTTAAAGGAACAGATATTGGATGCCATACCAACGGCAATACCCATGTTGCTGTTAACAAGGATCGATGGGAATGAAACCGGCAACAATGCAGGTTCTTTAAGTTCGCCGTCGTAGTTATCAACCATGTCGACAGCATTCTTATCGATACCGTTAAAGATCAATTCACAGAACTTCTCGAGCTTAACCTCAGTATATCGGGAAGCAGCATAAGCCATATCTCGGCTGTACTGCTTACCAAAGTTACCCTTAGAATCAACATAAGGATGCAAAAGTGCCTCATTACCTCTGGTAAGACGCACCATCGTCTCATAGATAGCTGCATCACCATGAGGATTGAGCTTCATGGTCTGACCAACGGCATTTGCAGACTTGGTCCTGTCCTTATTTAATAGACCCATCTTGTACATCGTATACAGAAGCTTACGGTGTGACGGCTTAAAACCGTCGATCTCAGGGATAGCACGAGATACGATGACGCTCATCGCATAAGGCATGTAGTTCTGCTCGAGCATCTCGGTGATCGGTTGATCTGTTACCGGTGCATCAGGTCTCGTATCTATTATCACTTCTTCTTTTTTCTTTTTAGCCATAGTTCCCTCTCATTAACCGATATCGAGCATATCAAGGTAAAGATGTCCGTCTTCTTCGATATGCTGTTTTCTTCCCTGGAGATTATCGCCCAGCAACAGTTCAAAGATCTCAGCTGTTCTCTGTGCTTCCTCAGGACAGATCTTAATGAGTCTTCTGGTCTTAGGACTCATAGTCGTAAGGCTCATCATATCAGGTTCGTTCTCACCAAGACCCTTGGAACGCTGGAGCTTAAGGTTATCTATACCGTATTTTTCAACGATCTCAGCCTTTTCCTTCTCGTTATAAGCGAAGAAGATCTCCTCTTTCTCGCCTTCCTTCTTGCCGCCTTTTTTCTTCAATGTGATCTCGAAAAGAGGTGATTCAGCAACATATACATAACCCTCTTCGATAAGTTTAGGGCAAAGCCTGTAGATCATCGCGAGGATAAGCGTCCTGATCTGATATCCGTCTACATCGGCATCGGTACAGATGATGATCTTATTCCATCTCAAGAGGTCTATATTAAAGCTGCTCAGATCCTTGGAATGTTTACCCTGGATCTCGATACCGCATCCCAAAACCTTAACAAGATCAGTAATGATCTCACTTTTAAGGATATCGGCGTAGCTTGCCTTAAGACAGTTAAGGATCTTACCTCTTACAGGCATACATGCCTGGAATTCTGCATCTCTGGCAAGGATTACAGAACCTGCAGCAGAATCACCCTCAACTATGTAAAGCTCACGTCTGGAAGTATCTTTACTATCACAGTCGGTAAACTTCTTTATCTTATTATTGATGTTATCAACTGCACCCATTACCTTCTTACGTGCAGCAACACGGTTCTTCTCGGCATTTTCGCGGGCACGCTTGTTCGCGAGGATCTGCTCGACTACCTTATCGCCGAGAGTCTTGTTCTCGATGAACCAGATCTCGAGCTTCTGTCTTATAAGGTTCGTCATGAATTCCTGCACGAACTTATTGTTGATAGCCTTCTTTGTCTGGTTCTCATAAGATGTCTGTGTCGAAAACGTGCTCGAGATAAGAATAAGAGAATCCACTACATCCTGGAATGTGATCTTACTCTCGTTAGCCTTGTACTTATCTCTGTCCTTGATCTGCTTGTCGATCTCAGCTACAAAAGCGCTTCTTACGGCCTTATCAGGAGATCCGCCGTACTCAAGGAAACTGGAGTTATGGAAATACTCGACTACGTTAACTTCATTATTGAAGCAGAATACTACTTCTGCCTTTACCTTGTACTCATCACGGTCTGCAGCATCACGGCCCTTGCCCTCGCCGTCAAATCTGAACGGCTCGGTAAAGCCCTGCATATTATTGAGTTCTTCACAATATCCCATGATTCCTTCAGGATACTTATAGCTGAACTGCTCACCTGTTGCTTCATCGATAAGGATGAACTCAACACCGTTATTTACGATAGCCTGCTTCTTGATGATATCCTTGAAAGCTTCGATCGGGATAACTGTCTCAGTAAATACCTCACTATCCGGCTTCCAATGCTGGATAGTACCGGTACGAAGGAATCTGTATGGCTCCTTAACGAGTTCCTGACCAGGCTCACCTATAACTTCACCCTTCTTAAAGTGAAGTGTGTACTTAGTCTTATCACGGAAGACAGTTACATCGAAGAACTCGGATGCATACTGAGTAGCACAGGCACCGAGACCGTTAAGTCCCAAGGAGTACTCATAGCTTCCCTGTCCTGAATTCTTATCGTACTTACCGCCTGCATAAAGTTCGCAGTATACGAGTTCCCAGTTGAATCTTTGCTCCTTAACGTTGTAATCGAGAGGAATTCCTCGTCCGAAGTCCTCAACTGTCAATGAGCCGTCTTTGCCTCTAGTTACTATGATCTTGTCACCGTAGCCCTCACGAGCCTCATCGATGGAGTTGGACAAGATCTCAAAGAAGGAATGGATACATCCCTCGAGATTATCTGAACCGAATATTACCTGCGGCTTTTTTCTGACTCTGTCGGCACCTTTGAGCATTGATATGCTGTCATTACCGTACTCAGGTTTCTTAGCCATAGTTACCCCCTTTAATAAGCATAAAATAATTATACCAATAATTCTGGAATATCAACGGACAAAAAAGTCTCATTTTCCATAAAAAAAGAGCCCCTTTGCAAGGACTCTACCTTTTGATTTGGCGAGCCTAGGGGGACTCGAACCTCCGACCCACAGCTTAGAAGGCTGTTGCTCTATCCAACTGAGCTATAGACCCAAATAAGTGGAGCGGGTGATGGGAATCGAACCCACGTGATCAGCTTGGAAGGCTGGAGTTCTACCATTGAACTACACCCGCATAATAATGACGTGTGTCAAACGCCTAAGTATGATACAACACACGTCAAAGATTGTCTAGGACTTTTTCGAAAAAAGTTTTACTGAGCCGGAGTATCAGAAACAAGACCGGCAGAAATGTAGTATCCGTCCTGTGTCTTGTACCAATCACCGGATGTTGCAACAACTACAACCTGCATGTTATTAGCAAGCTTAGCAACTACCTCATAATCGATTCCAGGTCCCTTACGGACATTGATATAATCCTCTGTACAGTTTACATATTTAACCGTTGAACCGCCTTCGATCTCCACCTCTGTCCATGATATCTCGATATCATTGGTTGAAGGTCCGGAAAAAGTAGGGATCGTAGTCGTTGTTACTTCTGTTGTCGGTGCTGTAGTTGTATCTTCTGTGGAAGCTGCATCTGTTGACTTGGTCTTCTTCTTGGAACCGCCGCATGCCGTCATGGAAAAAGCCATAACTGAAATAACTGCTAAAGTACCTATTTTCAATGCCAAAGAAGAACGCTTCATAGACACACCTCCGATTTCATATATAGTCATTATCTCATACTTTTTCTATTTTATACTATTTTTTCAATTTTTAAGTTTACTTTTTCATTTCTTTCAGATTTTCCTCAAAAAGCGCAAAACTCTCATGATCTTCCCACTTTCCGTTTATGTGCATATAGGACTTTCTGAGCCCCTCCTGAGAAAAACCGCAACGCCTTATAAGCTTCAAAGATCTCTCGTTACACGGAAGTATAAAGGCCTCTATCCTGTGAAGCTTTATCTCTTTAAACCCGAACTGACACACAGCCTTCAAGGCCTCGGTCATATAGCCGTTTCCGCATGCCTCTTCATCCTGATGATAGCCTACGGCTGCACTTTGCATACCGCCGCGAACGATATTGAACAGAGATATCCTACCTATTATCTTTTCATGATCATTCTTATCGAAAACAAAAAACGGGACAAGTCTGTCATCCCAAAACTGTGATGCATCGCTTTTGAGATAATCCTTCTGTGTCCTGACGGTAAAATACGAATCCGGCTGGGTCTGAGCCCACTTTTTATGAAATGCCCTGTTCCTTACGTAATAGTCGCAAACCTTTACTGCTGCGCTTTTTCGAAGAACAGAAAGACGGAGCCTGTCGGTCTCTATTGCAAAGATCTCATCTCTTTTGAGTCTGTAGTCAATCCTGTATAGCATTTATGCCTCCACTCGTATCCTAAAAGAGATTTTACACAAATAGTATTGTTAAGAAAAGAACAAAAAAAGACTGCCCCGGATATCCGAAACAGTCTTGGTGGCTCACTGGGGGTTCGAACCCCAGACCCCTTGATTAAAAGTCAAGTGCTCTACCAACTGAGCTAGTGAACCGAAAATGGCTGGGGTGGCAGGAATTGAACCTACGGTGCGGGAGTCAAAGACCCGTGCCTTACCACTTGGCGACACCCCAGTGTCATAGGCTCAAGTGCAAACCTGAATGTAAATGAAAAAAGTGGGGTGGGATATGGGATTCGAACCCATGACTTCCAGTGCCACAAACTGGCGCTCTAACCAACTGAACTAATCCCACCATATCTAAGCACTATTAACCCAGCACGAAAAATTATATTAGTAGAGTTCAATAAAGTCAAGAAAGAATTTTCTCCCTACTTACTCTGCCGCGCTGGCCTTCAGACTGCTCACCTTTATCGGTGAATCGATATCGATGACTGTGGCTTTGTCAGATGATGCACTGATCATTCTCGTCTCGATCTCACCTGACTCATACATTATATCAACTCTTACGTCTCCATCAAATGATGAAATTAGAAAAACATCCTCAGAAGTCTCAAAATCTGCAACTTCTCCGTCAAAACTCTCGACATCCGACAAGAAAGCAAATCTCGGATCCTCCCTGTCCACTACGTAATACATGGCTTTGCTTAAGTCTTCCTCGTTTTCCTTAAGCATTCCGACCTTGTTATAGATCTCGATATCCCTTCCGAGCTCAAGTCTCGCGATCTCCTCATCGGTATCAAGATTATCATGGACACCTGTAAGTCCCGGAGCGTAAAGACTCGTAAAATCAAGGTTCTCGATATTGTCATCAGAGATCATCGAATAGAATGTCTGCGCCCTGTTTGACACCTTTCTTCCTGCCCAGGAAGTAACTTCGCTATAGTAAAGATTTATACCGCAAGTCAGGTACACTCCGGCACCTATAGCGATCGAAAAAGCATAGGCAGGTATCTTATTCTTTCTCGAAAAAGCGAAGATCAAAACACTTACAAGAAGGATGCTCCATCCGAAATAGCATATAGTCGTAGGAACGTATCCGCCTACGCCTGAAGATATCCAGCCCTGGTACTTGGCGATAAGAGAATTAGGGATCGCAAATGTTCCGCCGATGATAAGACCTGTCAGCGATAGTTTAAGTATCTCCCTGTTATCAGGCTTTTTTCCAAGATAAAAAGAAATGCATGTTCCTACGGCGGCAGCAAGCGACGACAGGAGTTTTCGCTTACCCGGAGTAAAATACTCCCTTGAAGCGGCATTTTTAAGTTCAGCCAAAGGAAACATACCGAACGAGTACACTTTATAGGCTTTTGCAAAACCTGCAAGCTCCATTCCGTCCATGCTCTCAACGTGGATCTGAGACGGATAGAACTTACGGAATCCAAAGAGCATGATCACATAAACGATCGCAACGATAACATGAGGGATCGACTTTTTGAGTGTCTTCTTAATATCTTTGTCGTTGTTGATAAAAGCGATCACAACATATATAGGCAATGCGATAATAAACGCCTCATACACCTGAAGAGACTCATAAAATAGCCAAAGACTAATTGCGAGCCTTATCTTGGAGTTACACCCGTCAAACAGGTAGATCGCAATTATCATGCAGAAAAGACCGAACATGAAATCCAGCGGATAGCAAACGATAAGGCTGTGCCAGACATCTATCTGCAGAAGTCCCAAAAAGAAGATGGAGAAAAATGCTCCATATTCAGGATTGGTCTTCTTTCCGATGATATATGAAATAAGTCCGATATTTAAAAGTATCGGAACATACTGCAAAAGCCAGACGGCAACGAAGTTTCCCGTACCGTTAACTAAGTATCTGAATGCAACTACCAAAGGAAATACGATCCCTATCCTTCCCCTGGCTAGGCCGTATTGGAAAGCATCTGTAAATCCCCTCTTAGGTCCGTAGATTCGCGCGAGAATGAATTCGTAAAGAGAATCGTGACAAGCAAGGACAGTATCTTTTACACATCGAAAAAAAGCTAATACCATAACCAGCACCATACCCGCAAGTATGACGCGAAGCACCAGTTTTTTTGTGTCCAGTGAGCTTTTCTCCATCCTTTTGTCCCAGATATACAAAGTTTTGAAGTAGAATAGCAAAAACACTATACTGTTGCAAGTTGCCAATAAGTGTTTTCGAGCGTAAAATCTCTAAGGTAATAAATTAATATTAGGAGCAAACTATGGATAATTCATATATTACGATGCCAAAAGGATTCAAAGCTTCAGGCATCTGTGCTGATCTTAAGGGAGAAGGTAAACTCGACTTCGCTCTCGTATATTCCGAATATCCCGCTACAGTAAGCGGTGTCTATACATCAAACCTCGTCAAGGGTCATTCACTTCAAAGATCCATCAAGCTTATCGCTAACGGCAACAGCAAGCGTGCTATCGCTATCAATGCAAAGAACGCCAATGCATGCGTAGGTGCTGTCGGCGAAGAAGACGCTAATGATATCGCCAAAGCGATCGCGGGCGAACTTAACATATCAAGCGACGAAGTACTTACAGCTTCAACAGGTGTCATCGGTATCAGACTTCCTGTCGAGAAGATGGTATCACACGTCCCTACTCTCGTATCCTCACTCGGAAGCGACGAGCAGTCAGCTCATAATGCAGAGCTTGCCATGATGACTACAGATACGGTTCCAAAGGAAGTAAGTGCCAAGATAACTCTCCAGGACGGCCGTGAAGTTACAGTAGCGGCTATGGCCAAGGGTTCCGGTATGATCCACCCTAATCTCGCTACGATGATCTGCGTATTCACAACAGATGCAAAGATCGAGAAAACTCTTCTCGATGATATGTTAAAGCGCGCTGTGTCTCATACATTCAACAGAGTAAGCGTTGACGGCGACACATCCGTATGCGACTCCGTAATGGTATTTGCAAACGGTGCCAGCGAAGTTGAGATCACAGAAGGAACTGAGGATGCTGACATCTTCTATACAACCCTCGAGCAGCTCTCCACTGACCTTGCACGTATGATCGCATGCGACGGTGAGGGCGCTACAAAACTTCTGGAAGTTATTGTTAATGGTGCCAAGGATGCGAACGATGCTAAGCTCGTAGTTACAGCTATCGCAAGATCACCTCTTTGTAAGACTGCTATCTTCGGCGAAGATGCTAACTTCGGAAGATTCATAACGGCCGCCGGCTACTCCGGAGCAGATTTTGACCCTAACAAGCTTGATATGTACGTCGGTGACCTTCCTGTCTGCAAAGACGGTGATGCAACTATCACAGACGAGGAAGAGGCAGCAAAGCTTCTTGCCGAGCACGATATCACTGTAACGGTAAACCTCAACGCAGGAGATTATTCAGACCGCATGTTTACCTGTGACTTCTCTTATGACTACGTAAAGATCAACGGCAGCTACAGAAGTTAATAACAATAAAATCGCATAAAGAAAGGACCGCCTCATTGAGACGGTCCTTTATCATTAGTTATTTCCTTTTTTATCAACTTTATCAGGAACGACAACCACCAGAGATTCTTCACTCTCTACGATATCAAAGACGAATTCGTCTTTCCTTAGATCGATCTTGATGCTCTTGCAGCCCTTCAGCTTGCCTTCAAGGAACATATCTGCAAGTCTGTCTTCGATCTTGCTTCTGATAACCTTACGAAGCGGTCTTGCACCAAACTTAGGGTCATATCCGAGCCTAGCGAGCTCATCAGCAGCCTTGTTAGTGATCTTAGCTTCGATATTCTTCTCTTTAAGAGCCTCAAAGACTTCCTTCATCATGATATCAACGATGCTTCTGATCTCTTCCTTAGTTAGTTCATTGAAGATTACGGTCTCATCAACACGGTTAAGGAACTCAGGTCTGAATGTCTCCTTCAAAGCAGAAGCTACTCTGCTCTCGAGAGCTTCTCTGGTTCCGTTTTCAAATCCGATCGTATTTGCCTTAGCAGAGTTACCAGCGTTGGAAGTCATGATAATGATCGTATTCTCGAAGTTAACATGAAGTCCGTGGCTGTCCGTAAGTCTGCCTTCATCAAGAAGCTGCAAGAGAAGATTGAATACATCCGGATGTGCCTTCTCGATCTCATCGAAAAGGATTACCGAATAAGGCTTTCTTCTTACCTGCTCCGTAAGTTGTCCGGAATCCTCGTGTCCTACATAACCCGGAGGAGAACCGATCATCTTACTTACAGAATGAGCTTCCATGTACTCAGACATATCGATCCTGATAAGAGCCTCTTCACTGTCAAACATTACTTCAGCGAGAGCCTTAACAAGTTCTGTCTTACCAACACCTGTAGGTCCTACGAAAATGAAGGATGCAGGCTTATGTTTCTTAGTAAATCCTGATCTGTTACGACGAACAGCACGTGCAACAGCACTTACAGCCTTATCCTGACCGATAACGCGCTTATGAAGTCTCTCTTCAAGATGGATAAGCTTATCTGTCTCAGTCTCAGAAATGGACTTCAACGGAATACCTGTCCACATCTCGACTACTCTTGCAATATCCTCGATCTGGATAGGATCAGGCTTGATATCATCCTTAAGAGAATCAAACTCCTTCTGGAGCTTATCGTACTTAGCCTTAAGTTCTGCCATAGTAGCAAAACCCTTCTCCTGCATCTCAGGAGCAAGTTCAGACAATGTATCAGAATAGTTCTGATAAGCACGCTCAGCTTCCTTAAGGGCATTTTCCGTCTTTGCATACTTAACGAGCTTGATGTTCTCGAGATTAGCTCTGGAACCTGCCTCATCGATAAGGTCGATTGCCTTATCAGGAAGATATCTGTCTGTTATATATCTCTTGGAAGCTCTAACCGCAAACTCGATAACTTCATCAGAGTATGTTACGTTATGATGCTTCTCGTAATAGTCCTTGATTCCCTTAAGGATCTCGATAGCAACTTCAACTGAAGGCTCATCGAGCATTACCTTTTGGAAACGACGCTCAAGAGCTGAATCCTTCTCGATCTTACGATACTCGGCTGTAGTAGTAGAACCCAATATACGGAGTTCTCCTCTTGCAAGTGCAGGCTTAAGGATATTAGCTGCATTTGTTGAACCTTCAGCATCACCTGCGCCCATGATCGTATGAAGCTCATCGATAACGAGGATCACGTTCTCCTCACGCATAGCTTCATTGATAACGCCTTTGATACGGCTCTCGAACTGACCTCTGAACTGAGTACCTGCTACCATTGCAGGAAGATCGAGCTGCCATACTCTCATTGAAAGGAGCTTCTCAGGAACCTTGCCTTCAACGATCTTAAGAGCCAAACCCTGAGCAACAGCTGTCTTACCGACACCAGGAGCACCGATCAATACAGGATTGTTCTTTGTTCTTCTGTTGAGGATCTGAACAACTCTGTCGATCTCCTTATCTCTTCCGAGGATCCTGTCGATCTTACCTTCAGCAGCACGCTCTGTAAGGTCTGTTCCGAACTCACTTAAGAATTTGAGTTTCTTTTTTCTGGTACCTTTAGTCTTTGCTGAGCCCTGTTCAGCAGTTCCTTCATCTCCGTCAGGAAGCTTATCTACAACTCCTGTGTTGGAACTGTCTTCATCAAACTCATATGGTTCATCATCAAACGGCAGATTCATTTCATCATTGTTGAGTATGGTCTTAAAGAAATCCGCAGGATCTGTCGGACCGCTTGTACCGCCGAGCATATTCTCGACTCTGTCGCTCATCTCATCAATGTTTTCATCAGTGATACCTGCAGCCTTGAACATGTCGCTGATCCCGCTTAAACCGGATTCATACGCACATTTGATGCAGTATCCCTCATCTATTCTCTCGCCGTTCTCATATCGGCTTGTAAAAACGATAGCTACTCGTTTTTTACACTTCGTACAAATTGACATTATATCTATACTCCACTTTCTTTAACTTTACGTCGCGGCTTAGGTCCAGTCGCGATCTCTAATGCATCTTCCTCTAATCTGTCCTTATCTATCAATGCCTCAAGAGTCGTGTACTGACCCTTGTTCTTAGCTCTGTCAAGAAGAGGCTTCAGAAATTGACCCGTATAAGATTCCTTAACCTCACAGATCTGTTCAGGCGTACCTGTTGCTATAACCGTACCGCCTCTGTCACCGCTCTCAGGTCCGAGATCGATAATGTGGTCGCAAGTCTTGATAACATCAAGATTATGCTCAATTACCACGACAGTATTACTATTTTGTGTGAGGCGCTCCAAAATGTCAACAAGCTTATGGACGTCAGCCATGTGAAGGCCTGTCGTAGGCTCATCGAGTACATAAAGCGTCTTACCGGTCGACCTTCTGGACAATTCCGCAGCGAGCTTGATCCTCTGAGCTTCATCACCGGAAAGCTGGGTTGAAGGCTGACCTAATTTAATATATCCTAATCCGACGTCCTTGAGGGTTCTTACTTTGTGGTAAATCTTAGGAATATTAGAGAAGAACTCACAAGCCTCATCAACGGACATATTAAGAACATCAGAAATATTCTTGCCCTTATATTTTACTTCCAATGTCTCTCTATTATACCGCTTTCCTTTACAAACATCACACTTGACGTAGATGTCAGGAAGGAAGTGCATCTCGATCTTGATGACACCGTCACCTGCACAAGCCTCACAGCGGCCGCCCTTAACATTGAAGCTGAACCTTCCGTTCTTATAACCTCTCTGCTTACTGTCAGGCGTATTTGCATAAAGCTCTCTTATCATATCGAAAACACCGATATATGTCGCAGGATTACTTCTAGGGGTCCTACCGATAGGAGACTGGTCAATTACAATGATCTTATCAAGGTCACTGTAGCCGGTGATATCCTTACACTTAACCTTGGACTTTCTGGCTCCGTTGAGCTTGTTTTCGAGTACAGGAACAAGAGTCGAATTAATAAGCGAGCTCTTACCTGAGCCGGATACGCCCGTGATACAGGTGAAAAGTCCGAGAGGGATATCAACATCCATATCCTTAAGGTTGTTGGCACATGCGCCCTTGATCTTCAGGAATTTACCCTTCGGTTTTCTTCTGTCAACGGGAACAGGAATGAACTTTCTGCCGCTTAAGTAGTCACCCGTGATGGATGCCTTATTCTTCTCTATCTGCTTAGCTGAACCCATAGCGATAATCTGACCGCCGTTAATACCGGCACCCGGACCAACGTCGATTATCGTATCAGCTGCTCTCATCGTATCTTCGTCATGCTCGACTACCAAAACGGAGTTACCGAGGTTCTTAAGCTTATTTAGTGTAGCAAGAAGCTTATTGTTGTCTCTTTGGTGAAGACCTATGGAAGGCTCATCAAGTATATAGAGAACTCCCTTAAGTCCTGATCCGATCTGAGTAGCAAGACGAATACGCTGCGCTTCACCGCCTGACAAGGTCGATGCAGGCCTGCTCAATGTCATATAGTCAAGACCGACGTCACAAAGGAACGTAAGCCTGTTATCGATCTCTCTTAAGATAGATTCGGCTATCTGGCTCTTACGCTGTGAGAGATTGAGCTTACTTAAGAACTTTCTGCAATCCATAACGGATTTATCAGTAAGCTGACTGATATTGGTCTTATTAAGTAGAATCGAAAGACTTTCCTTCTTAAGCCTTGCACCGTTACAGGAAGGACATACGCAGATACTCATGTACTGCTCATAGTTAGCCTTCATCTCCTCGGATCCGGCTTCCCTGTATCTTCTCATTACGCTCGGGACAACACCTTCCCATGCCGCATAATAATCTGAATCTCTTTTATAGATACTGTTGCTGGTATCTATCTTCATCTTCTCTCCGCCGTTACCGAACATTATTATGTCGCGTGCTTTCTTTGAAAGCTTGTAGTAAGGCGTATCAAGAGAAAAACCGTACTTTTCGGACAAAGCAACGATGAAGCTTCTTCCCCAACTCTTCGGATCATCAAAGTTCCAGCCTGCGGTCCTTACAGCACCTTCATTAAGACTAAGCTTAGGATCCTGAACGCAAAGCTCAGGGTCGACATTAGTAAGAACACCGATACCTGCACATTCAGGACAAGCACCATAAGGGTTATTAAACGAGAACATTCTCGGAGATACTTCTCCGTAGGAGATTCCGCAATCAGGACAGGAAAGTCTTTGAGAGAAGAAATCTTCCTTTACCTCATATTCGCGCTCACCGCTCTCGCTTTCCTTAACTACCTGAACTTCGACATTAAGAATACCGTCAGCGAGCTTTAAGGCCTGCTCACAGGAATCCGTTAGTCTTGACATGGACTCTTCCTTAAGGACGATTCTGTCAACAACGATATCGATCTCATGTTTCTTATTCTTATCCAAAACGATCTCTTCATCGAGTTCGTACATAGAACCGTCGATCCTGGCTCTTACAAAACCTGACTTACGATAATCTTCTAGTTGCTTAACAAACTCACCCTTACGTCCCCTAACGACCGGAGCCATGACTATCATCCTGGTTCCGACAGGATATTCAAACAGTTTATTAATTATCTGATCAATAGACTGAGACTTGATAGGTTTGCCGCACTTCCAGCATACAGGCTGACCTACTCTGGCATACAAAAGTCTTAGGTAGTCATAGATCTCAGTTACAGTACCGACTGTAGATCTCGGGTTCTTGCTTGTAGTCTTCTGATCGATAGAGATCGCAGGAGAAAGTCCGTCGATCTTATCAACGTCAGGCTTTTCCATCTGACCCAAAAACATACGTGCATATGAAGATAAGGATTCAACATATCTTCTCTGCCCTTCAGCGTAGATGGTATCAAAGGCAAGCGAGCTCTTGCCGGAGCCTGAAAGACCCGTCAATACAACAAGTTTATCGCGTGGGATATCCACGTCTATATTCTTAAGGTTGTGCTCTCTGGCACCCCTTATCTTAATAAAATCATCCATACAACTTCTCTCTAAAAACGAATTTATGTTCTTTTTCTATTAGAGTCTACCACATTATAAATTTAAATGGATATACTTTATATCATATATTTGCAAAAAAAACTCCTTGCCTTTCTAAAATTCATATGCTAATATTTACAAGCGTGATTGAGGCCCCATGGTCAAGCGGCTAAGACGGCGCCCTCTCAAGGCGCAATCACGAGTTCGATTCTCGTTGGGGTCACCACTAACCTCGAAGCAAGTGCTTCGGGGTTTTCTTTTTGCATGATATTTCATGCCAAGACATGATTAACCCTATCCAATACGTTCGAACATTGCACTATCCCTCAATTTGTTGTGCTATACTCTCTTCTTGGGTAAACAAGGAGGTACACAAATATGTTGAACGGTATTTTTATTTTCTTAGGTCTTCTTTTCATTGGACTTGGAATTTTCCTTATCGTCAGAAAGTCTCTTAAGAAAAACAAGTCAGGCGTGGTCAATGCACCAAAGGCTCCTGTAAAGCACTATAGTGCAATTCTATTGATCGCACTCGGTATTGCAAGCCTTATCTTCTCAATGTCATTTACGATCATTCCTACAGGTTATACAGGCGTAAGAGTTACATTCGGTCAGGTAGATAAAAGAACTCTCAATAACGGCTTTAACTTCCATGCTCCATTTATCCAGGAGATAGTCCTGGTTAATAACAAGCAGCAGGATATCAAGTTTAACGAGAATTCCATCTCGTCTGAGACCAGCGAGCGTAACACGGTAATCTTCAAGGGCATCACGATCACATATCAGATCAATCCTGAGAAGTCAGCTTGGATCTATGCAAACGTTACAAACTACGAGGCAGGTCTTGTTAATGAGTCTCTTGTAGCTTCCGCTATCAAGACAACTTCCAAGACTTTGTCCCCTGTAGACTGTACAAACCGAAGCATCCTCGAGCCTAAGGCCAAGGAGAATATCCAGAAGTCCCTGGACGAGAAATACGGATCAGAAGTTGTCTATGTTAATAAGGTAGTCATCAATGATGCTACGTTCGATGCCGAGTATGACGAGAAGATCGCTAAAAAGCAGCAGGCTCAGATCGATTATGAGACACAGCAGATCGAAAACAAGAAGAACATCGAGAAAGCTGAAGCTGATGCAACAGTTACAAAGACAAATGCACAGGCTAAGGCTGATGCACTCGTTATCAATGCAGAAGCTGAGGCAAATGCAAACAAGACAATCAGTGATTCTATCGATTCAAATGTCCTTCAGAACAAGTACTATGAGACTTGGGACGGCAAGCTTCCTACAACGATCGTAGGTTCTGATGTAACAAGCTCGATACTTATCGGTACAGATTCGGAAAATAAAGTAGTTACGGAAACAACTACAACAGAAACAAACGAAGACTAATAAGAAAGTAACAAAAAGGACGGTTCATTTTGAACCGTCCTTTACTATGCTTAAAAAACTTATCTGTCAGACATCTCGACATACGGGCGTCTCTTGTTAACACACTTATATGCAGGTCTCATGATCCTACCGCCGGAAATGAGTTCCTCGATCCTGTGAGCACTCCATCCTGCTACTCTTGCACAAGCAAAGAGCGGAATAAAGAGTGCTGACGGGATTCCAAGCATCGAATAAATGAATCCTGCGTAGAAGTCTACGTTAGCACAAACGATCTTGTCTGACTTCTTAATATCTGCGAAAACCTTAGGTGCGATCCTCTCGACCATCTGGTAAAGATCAAAGATATCTTCCTTACCTGTCTGAACAGAAAGTTCCCTGGCGTATTCGCAAAGAGTCTTAGTTCTAGGATCGGAAAGTGTATAAACAGCATGACCGATACCATAGATGAGACCGGACTTATCAAATGCTTCCTTACGGATGATCTTAGCAAGATAGTCATAAACCTGCTTCTCATCCTTATAATCAGTTACGTTAGCCATGAGATCCTGCATCATCATAAAGGCCTTATTACTTGCACCGCCGTGCTGAGGTCCCTTTAGGGAGCCGATAGCTGCTGCGATTACGGCATAAGTATCTGCGCCTGTGGAAGATACCGCATGAGTAACGAACGAAGAGTTGTTACCACCGCCGTGCTCAGCGTGCAGAACGAGACAAAGGTCAAGGATCTTTGCCTCAAGTTCAGTGAACTTTCCGTCTTTTCGAATTAGATAAAGGATATTCTCAGCTGTGGAATACTCAGGATTAGGCTTTCTGATGTAAAGGCTCTTACCGTCGATATAGTGGCGTCTTGCCATATAAGCGTAAGAGATGAGTACCGGGAATCTCGCGATAAGTTCGATGCACTGACGTACAACATTATCGACCTTAACTGAATCAGGATCGCTGTCGTATGTGTAAAGAGCAAGAACGGATCTTGCGAGCTTATTCATGATATCCGGGCTCGGAGCCTTAAGGATCATATCCTCAGTGAAGTTATCAGGAAGGTCTCTGCAACTTTGTAAAAGCTTAGTAAATCTGTCGTATTCATCCTTTGTAGGGAGCTCGCCCGTGATAAGAAGGAATGCGATCTCCTCATAACCGAAACGGCCTTTGTTGTAAAAGCCCTTTACGAGATCCTTAACATCGTATCCTCTGTAGAAGAGCTTACCTTCAACAGGAACTCTTTCTGCATCATCAACGATATAACTCATTACCTCACCGACTTCAGTAAGACCTACAAGAACACCCGTACCGTCGTTATTACGAAGGCCGCGCTTTACATTGTACTTATTGTAAAGTTCCGGATTGATCTTGGATCTGGACGAAACCGTTGATGTAATAGTCTTTAATTCATTTATCTTTTCATCTTGCGTAAACAATTTATAAGCCTCTTTCCTAACCGAAAACCATACCTGTTTTCTAGTTTAGTCCAAATTAAAAAAATTATAATTAAAGGCGTAATTGTTTGTCAATTCAGAAAACACCTATATTTTTCACGTTTTCGACGGTCTTCATTGTGGTTTTCACCACAAAATGAATTTGGAGCCCCGAAGGACTCCAAGTTCGATAAATTTAGTTATTATCTCTCGATCGCATAGTCTTTGCAGATATCAGTAAACTCCTGACTATTGGAAAAACTGTCAAAGACCTCGTCTCTTGTCATTCCTGAACCAAGCTTTTCCATCCAATAGGCCTTGCCCTCAGTTTCAGGATCACGGCCCATAAACGTTTTATACAAAGTATCAAGATACTCGCTATTACCAAGATTCTTATTCTTGTACTCGGCGCTATAGAAGAATTCCTTGGCAGCCTGCGTACCGGTAAGTTCGTGATTGGTAAGTCCCAAACTCCAGTACTTGAGACCTTCCTGTTCAGGCTCTCTTCCGAGACACTCGGTATAAAGCCTTGTAGCAAAGGCGATAGCATTTTGAGATGCTTCGGACGCCTTTACATAATTCGACCCGGACTTAACTCCGTAAGCAGCACAAAGATTGCACCATTCCTCAGAGTTGATAAATCCTTCAACGGCCTTATCTCTTCCTTCTGTCTTAAGAGTATTGAGCCAGAAGTTATAGCCATTTGGATCATCACTTGCATTCCTGTCGAAAAAGGTCTTATAAAGGACCTTTACAAACTCCTCATCACTTAATTCCCTGTCCTGGAACTCTTTACTGAGCAAAAACTCCTTAGCGCAGGCTGCACCCGTAAGATCGCCATTACCAACATGGAGGCACCAATAGTCCTTACCTTCTTTTTCTGACTGACGGTTCAAAGCTACCAAATAAAGTCTTTCAACAAAATCACCGAACTGAAGACCTGAATTCGAAGAAACATTAGAAACTTCTGTTTTCTTGCAGATCCTAAACTCATAGGTCTTCTTGCTTCCTATGATGATGGAAACGGAAACTGCGTACTGCTTGCCTTTTTCAAGATGAGCGCCACATGAATTGTCACACTCTACGCTATCGCCTTTTACAATGTCAGTTACCGTGAAATGAAGCGGTGTTTCAGAAGTGAAATAGTAATCATCTGTTACCGAAGGACAGAAAAGATAACTGTTATCGATAACCTCAAATGTATCCTTAACTCCTGAATTTGATGAAATGTCAGAAAGCCTCTTAAATGAAACATAACCAAGTCCGGTCTTATCAAATGATCTGGCTTCAAGAACAGTACCCTTGCTGTAGTTTTTAAAACTTCTGGTAAAAGAATAGGCGGAAGTTCCTACATCACTTGCTTTATACGACATGTAGACACCGTTTTCCTTTGTCGTATACGTGTAGTCGTACAGATCATTGTTCTCAACAGTATCGTAACCGGATATGTCTGTTACTTTTGCCAGACTGAACTTTACATATGCTTTTTCTGTGCATTTGAAGTTGCCCGACATAATATCAGATCTTCCGTTGATCTTGAAAAATCCGTTAGCGTTCTTCTCTCTGTCAAACGTGCTCCAGGTAAGTTTGCCGTTGTTGTCCAACTTGGAAAAAGTGGAATCCGTATAAAACTGGATCTTCAAGGCGTACTCGCCCTCAGGAAGATTAGTAAACTTAAGCGTAAACCTGGTATCTTTTCCAACCGTCATATACGTAAGGCTGTTCTTTGTATAAATTGTGTTATTCGGCATTACCAGAACTACAATACGCTTCTCCGTATCAGTATTGTTGCATATCTTAAGCTTAATACCATTTGCTTTTGTTTTCTGATAAGTGAATGTTTTATTTCCTTCGGAACTCTCATATGAAGACGTTCCGTTAGTGATGCTGTATTTAAGTTTGTCCGAGTTAATAACATTTACATCGTAAACATTATCAGAATCTACAGGTATCGCACATTCATAATTGTTTGTATTTGCAGGAATGAAAATAGTCTTTACCTTGTCCGGACATTCCTTGACCATAAAGGAGGAACTTCCTGCATCCTTTCTATTAAGATCAAGATGTTTGTGATTTACGGAGGTAAGGTCGACAATTTCTCCGCTTACAGGAACAAGTTCATCTCCTGCTGCCAAAGTATTTTTCGGTACCAACCCCAGTACCAAAGCCAGAGTAGCCAATAAAACGACTGCTCTTTCAAAGATTTTTCTCATTCGAGTTTTCTCCTTTTCATTTTCGATAAGAACGAAGCAAAACAAAAGCTTCGACGGGAGAATTGACGAATAAAAAAATATCCGTGTTGCAAGAAACACGGATATCGGGGCATCAATTTTCCTTGATATTTAGGTGTTATCTGATAATCGAATAATCATTGCATATCTGAGTAAACTCAGGGCAAACACAGAAGTAATCGAATACCTCATCTCTTTTAGTGCCGTTTGAAAGCTCCTTTATCCAGAAGTTGAAACCTTCTTCCTCCGGATCTCTTCCCATGAATGTCTTATAAAGCCTTGTGACATATTCTTTGTCATCCAGACCATAACCTATAAACTCTTTACTGTAGAAGAACTCACGTGCTGCCTGGCTTCCCGTAAGTTCAAGATTAGTAAGACCCAAACTCCAGAAGTTAAGACCATCCTGTTCAGGATCTCTTCCGAGGCATTCAGTGTAGAGTCTTGTAGCAAAAGCAATAGCGTTATCTGAAGCTTTGGTCGCCTTGATCTTTGAACCGGATCTGACTCCATAAGAACTGCAAACACCAACCCATTCTTCAGAGTTGATAAAACCGTCGACTACCGTCATCCTATCGACTGTTTCCATACTTTTGAGCCAGAAGTCATATCCATTCGGATCATCTATCGCTTCTCTGTTGAAGAATACTCGATAAAGGACTTTAAGGAATGCTTCGTTAGTTAATTCTTTGTCAGTAAACTCTTTACTGTTCAAAAACTCCCTGGCACAATCTGCACCTGTAAGATCACCGTTACCGACATGCTCACACCAGAACTCCTTACCTTCCTTCTCGGAGTCACGTCCAAGTGCAACTACGTAAAGACGTTCAACAAAGTCAGAAAAGTTCATTTTCTTCTCAGTGTCCTGATAGTTTACGACTTTATAAGCTTTACCGTTACAAGCTACCCATTCAACATCTGTTGTCTCTGCGTCAATAAACTTACAGAGCCTTCCATACTCATTGTCCAGAGCATTTACGATGAAAAAAGTACCGTAATCCTTATGGATGTAACAGGAAGAATAAGTGGATTCTTCAAGATTATCGTAGGGTTTATCAACCTTAGGACAAAGATCTTCATACATACCATCAGGAATTAACAAACCGTATTTCTGATTGTACGAATGATACGAAAGCGGATCGAAACAATCCGCATCAGTAACATCAACACAATACCAGTAACCATAAAGGTTGATCATATCCCACGCATGTGCTGAACTACCGTTAACGATACATTGAACACCAACCTTGTTCATCAAAGCTGAAAACAGGACTGCATACCCGACACAGACAGTTTTTCCATGAAGTGCACTATATGCATTTTGGACCATCATCTGACCACTCGGAAGATAATAATCTGCATATGTTATTCTCTCTGCCATCAGATCGAAAATGATCTTTTCCTTTTCTTCAGGAAGAGCGTTTTCCGGGACATTTTTAACATAAGATTCGAGCAAAGATTTGTATTCTTCTTTTGCTCTTGCCCTGTCCTCTCCCTTCTGGAAATCCTTTAAAATATCAATGAAAACAGAACCCAAGACTTCTTCTCCGCCTACCCAGCCGTTAGTTTCAACAGGAAAAGCACCAAAGAAGAAGTATTGAGGATTATTCTGAGTGATAACATAGAAGATCATCTTTACAAGGCTGCTGTTCTCTGCATTCAATTCTAATTTCAGAGATCGCATATCAATGTAGACATACTCAATATCTTCGTCACTAAGAAGGATCTCTTCCATAGTTTTATTGTATATGTCGTAGATAGCTTTCTCAGTCTCATTCATCTGTTGATAATAGTAATCAGAGGAATAAGATCTCCAATAAGCTGCCTCATCTTCATTTGCAGCAACATCTGCATTTACAAAACACAACATGCTTAGCGAAATAATCAGTGCCAAACATAAGCTTATAATTCTTCTCATTTCATTCACTTCCTATCTTTTCTTATCTGGTTATAGAGTATTTTTCACATATCTGAGTAAACTCAGGACAAACACAGAAGTACTCAAAAACTTCGTCTCTGGTAAGTCCGTTTGAAAGCTCATTTATCCAGAAACTAAAACCCTCTTCCTCAGGTTCTCTTCCCATAAATGTCTTATAAAGTCGTTTTACATACTCTTTATCATCAAGACCAAGTCCTATGAATTCTTTACTGTAGAAGAATTCACGGGCTGCCTGGCTTCCAGTAAGCTCATGATTGCTAAGACCCAGACTCCAGAATTCAAGGCCTTCATTTTCAGGGCCCCTTCCAAGACACTCTGTATAAAGTCTTGTCGCAAAAGCTATCGCATCATTCGAAGCGGAAGTTTGCTTTAGTCTTGCACCTGATCGGACACCGAAAGATGAACAAACTTCTTCCCATTCCTTGGAGTTGATAAAACCATCGACAACTGTCTTTTTATCGACTGTCTCCAAACTGTTGAGCCAGAATTCATATCCTTCAAGATCATCTATCGCTTCTCTGTTAAAGAATACTCTGTAAAGAATCTTTACAAATTCTTCATCACTTAACTCTTTGTCTGTGAATTCCTTACTGTTTAAAAACTCTCTTGCGCAATCCGCACCTGTAAGATCACCATTACCTACATGTTCACACCAGAATTCCTTACCTTCTTTCTCAGAATCACGACCAAGTGCAACTACATAAAGCCGCTCAACGAATTCAGAAAAATCACTTTTCTGTTCTAATTCCTTGAAATTAATGACTTTGTATGTTTTACCGTTATATGCAATCCACTTAACATCAGAATGGTCTTTATCAAGAAGGACAGCAAGTCTTCCCTTATCATCATCCAGATCATTTAAAACAAAAAAAGTATCAGAATCTTTATGGATATATCTTGAAGAATAGTTTGTGTATGAATAGTTACCCAACGGGTCATCATCTAGATTGTCATACGGAAGCGGAATATGGGAACTCATTGTTGCAAAAAGGCCTTCTGCTTCATAACCCTTACCACCGTTATAGCAAACATAACCATAAGGATTAAAACAATCATCTGCCGTCACATCAACGATAAACCAATAACCATGAAGATTGATCAGATCCCAGGCATGGCCATGACCACCTGTCATTATACATTCAACCCCGACTTTATTCATCAATCCCTGGAACAGATCAGCATAACCCTGACATACAGTAGTACCTTTAACTGCACCATATATGCTTTGTGTAGACGACATTCCGCTTGGAAGGAAAAAGTCTCCATATGTTATCCTCTCACACATCAGATCATGAATGATCTTCTCTTTTTCCTCAGGTAATGCGTTTTCAGGCACAGCATTTATATAAGAGTCGAGGACAGCTTTGACTTCTTCACGTGCTTTCGCTCTGTCGGCTCCATTTCTAAAATCCGGTATGATCCCCAGAATATAACCAACCAAACATCTTTCTCCGTCTACATCTTCATAAACGGGAGCAGGAATCCACCAGAAGAAATACTGAGGATTACAATGAATGGCAAGTATCAACATATCATTGACGTAATATAAGGTTTCTTCACTTGAATCAAACTTATAAGACGACAGATCCACGTAAGCATATTCGAAATAGTCATCACTTAGTAGGACTTCTTCATACGCGGAATCGAAAAGATCATATAAAGATCTTTGAGTGTCATCCAAAACATTGTTGTAATAATACCTTGAGGAATACCCTCTCCAATAGTCCTTCTCATCGGAAGAGGCATAAACAACTTTATCAGGCGACAGAAAAACTGTTACAACAAAACATAACACTGCCAACAAGGCAGATAACACCCTCATTTTTCTCATACAAATATCTCCATAATTTGATTTGTTGATTATAGCAGATAATGAAAGACAAAAAAATATCTCGGATGAAGATCCGAGATATTAAAGGATCAGCAATTAAATCTGTAGCCGCAGGCGTGATACTTGATTTCCCCTGCTTTTATGACCGGTGACTCAAACGAAGGAACGTTAATAGCATTCGGATACATCTGAGCCTCAAGACAGATGCCGCCGTATTGCTCGTATGGCGTATCACCCTTCTGCTCGTTATAAGGTGCTCCAAAGTGAAGATGGTTACCACAGTAGATCTGAAGTCCAGGAAGATCAGTATATACTTCCATGATCCTTCCCGTTACCGTATCAGCAACACAAGCAGCGAAAGCATACTTTCCTGATGTTTTAGGATTATTAAGACAGAAGTTCTGATCGATACCAAGAGAATTACATGTCTGAGGATCATCTGTTGTAAGAGCTTTCTCGATAAGATCAGGATCTCTGAAATCAAAGATTGTTCCTTCTACAGGCTTGATCTCACCTTCCGGACAATTGGACTCACCCTTGATCGTTATGTTATCAGCATCGATCATGAGGCTCTGGTCTTTAACAGAACCACTGTCATGACCTCGAAGATTAAAGTACGAATGATTCGTCGGAGCAAAGATCGTATCCTTGTCGGAGCATCCTTTATAAAGGATCAAAAGAGTTTTGTCTATGAGCCAAACGTAAAGGACTTCAGTCTCAAGATTTCCCGGAAAGCCGCAGGCTCCGTCCGGTGAAGTATAACTAAATAGAATTCCGTCACCGTCAGCTTTTGAGATTCCCTCGATTCCCGAATCGGAGATCATCTGATCAGCCTCTTCTTTGGAAATGACCTTACCATCCCAGAAAACATTCTGATACGAGGGATTACCGCCGTGAAGGTTATTACCGCTGTCGTTATCAGGGACCTTATACTCAACACCGTTCAGTTTGAACTTGGCGCCCTGAATTCGGTTAGCACTTCTTCCGACTACCGATCCGTGATTGGCACCTGAAGCCATATAGTGATCCAGATCCTTAAGACCGAGCATGATATCTGCCTTAGCTCCGTTCGTATCAGGAACGAAGAGTTTCTCGATAAGAGCTCCGTAGTTAAGAAGCTGAGCTTCACAACCGAAAGAACTCTTCATGGAATAACGATGCGAAATGCCCTCGTATTTTGAACCGTCTGCTTTAAGCAGATAGTCTGTTACACATACTGTCATTGATGATATCTCCTTTTATGTTAATCCTGATCGCCGGAAGTTGCAGGCTCATATGACCTGGTCTCAACTTCGACATATCTGTCGGCAACTGCATTTTTAGCAAGTTCAATAAGTTCTTCCTGGCTGTCATGCTTCTCTTTGCCACGAAGATCAAGTTTATGATATGTTCCGTCAGAGCTTAAGATATGAGCTCTTACAGTGTCATTAAGTTCAACTTCCAATATCTCCATAACACGGCGGCGGCAGTCCTCATCCTCGATTGGAAACATGAGTTCGACTCGTCTGTTAAGGTTTCTCGGCATCCAGTCAGCTGATGCGAGATAGAGGTCTTCGTGACCTTCGTTAAGGAAGTAGAAAATTCTTGAATGCTCAAGGAAACGTCCTGTGATGGATCGAACCGAGATATTCTCAGACATCTTAGGAACACCAGGTCTTAAGCAGCAGATACCACGAACGATAAGGTCTATCTTAACGCCTGCGTTTGATGCTGCATAAAGTTCCTCGATAACTTCATCATCAACAAGAGAATTGATCTTAGCAATGATCTTAGCTTCCTTACCCTCAATGGCATTTTGAGCCTCACGTCTGATCTTCTTGATGAAGTAAGGCTTCATCTCGATAGGTGCAGGAATGAGTCTGTGCCAATGCTGCGGGATCGAGAATCCGGAGAGCATATTAAAGAACTCGGAAGCATCCTCACCGAAACTCTCGGAAGCCGTAAACAAACCGACATCCGTGTAGATCCTTGCCGTTATATCGTTATAGTTACCTGTTGCAAGGTGAAGATATCGTCTGATGCCGTCCTCTTCTTTTCGGACAACAAGAGTGATCTTACTGTGAGTCTTAAGACCAACGATACCGTAGATTACGTGGCAGCCCGCTTTCTCAAGCATCTTTGCCCAGTTGATGTTGTTCTCTTCATCGAACCTCGCCTTAAGCTCAACAAGTACCATTACCTGCTTGCCGTTTCTGGCCGCTTCAAGAAGCGATTGAATGATCGGTGATCTTGAAGAAACACGATACAATGTCTGCTTTATCGCGAGAACATTCGGGTCGATAGCAGCCTGATGAACGAACTCCAAAACAGGATCAAATGATTCATAAGGATGATGAACTATCCTGTCTTTTTCCTTTATCTGCTCGAAAATGTTATCAAGATCAGAATCGAACATTGATGCCTCAGCAGGAGTATGGTGCGGATAGCAAAGATCCGGATGATCATCTTCAAGACTTCCGTATACCTTCATGAGGAACGTAAGGTCAATAGGGCCGTTAACACTGAAGATATCATCTTCGCTTATAGCAAGTTCCGTTGTAATGAACTCAAGGATATCAGAGTCGACATCTTCCTCCACTTCCAGTCTTATGATCTCACCGAAACGGCGCTTTCTAACCTGCTCCTCGATCTCTTTCAAAAGATCTTCGGCTTCATCTTCGTCGATATCAAGATCGGCATTTCTCATGACTCTGTAGCATGCGGAAGCCAATACTTTCTGACCGTTAAAGAGCATATCGAGATTAGCCTGGATGATCTTCTCAACAGGGACGAATATAGTTGATTCGCCCTTCTTGATCATATACATTCTCGGAACGACATTAGGTACCTGAAGTGTTGCAAAGTTAGCCTCCGGCTCATCACCTTCAGTAACACCTGCTGTTCCATATTCGCCGGAAACCAACGATTTGCTCTTACTGTCGAGCATAACGCAGAGGTTGAGCATCCTGTTATAGATAAGCGGCAAAGGTCTTGATGAATCAACTCCCATAGGTGTAAGGATCGGATAAAGGACATTCTTAAAGTAGAAGTCGCATATCTCCTGATCATCATCTTCGAGCTCGTCATAATCGAGAATATGAATATCGTGCTGCTTTAGCTGTGGAACAATGGATCTCATGTAGGTCGAATACATGACCGACATGGATTCACGGGTCTTCTGATCGATAGCCGTGAGCTGCTCGGTAACAGTCATTCCGGCAACATCTTTCTCTGTAAAATCGATACTTCTCATATCACGGAGAGAAGCAACGCGGACAATATAGAACTCATCAAGGTTTGATGCTGTGATCGACAGGAACTTGATCCTCTCGAGAAGAGGATTCTTAACGTCTCTTGCCTCATGCAAGATCCTGTCATTGAATTCGAGCCATGACAGTTCTCTATTAAAGAAACGCTCGGATTTTGATTTTGGCAAAGATTCTCTGCTCTTTTTCTTGCTCTTTATCTTTTTCGATGTCTTCTTATCAGCCATGGTCATACCTGCCTTCTGATCTTAAGTATTGCCTTTATTCCAATGACCTCTTCGAACAGGTCACCTCTGTGATCGAAAGACCACTTCTCGAAGGAGCAGTCATTCGTGGTATTACAGATTATATTGAGTTCATCTCCCTGAAGATGAACATTGAACTTGCTTATCTTTTGTCTGTGAGAACTGTCCATAGCATCAGCTATACGAAGGATAGCAGTAAGCTTGGAAATAAGGACCTTCTTTTCTGACGGAAGGTTACCGTAATATGGATCTTCGTACGGATTCTCACGAGGATAGAGCTTAACTACAAGACCAACGATATCAAGTTCGTTATTATCAAGTCCGATAAGTTCCGTGTAATTGATCAGGAAGTGAGCTGCATCGTTATGACTCTTGGCCTGAACGAACTTACCGACTTCATGAAGGATAGCCGACAACTGAAGAAGGAATCTCTCGCGAGGCTTTAAACCCGTATATTTTACGGAAGCATCGAAGATCTCCAGCGCAGCCTTCTCGACGAACTCGATATGCTTTTTATCAGTCTTATATCTCTTTGCTATGTTTCTGGCACCTGAGATAAGATCCGACAGCGGATCGATCATAGGCTTATACTCCATGTTCTTAACTGCGTAGCTGTAGATAACGCCGTCAGATAATGATGCCGTCGGGAAATATATCTCGTTAAGACCAGTGTACTCGAGCATGTTCTTAACGATAAGAGCAGCCGGCAGGAGCAATGGTGCAATGCTTGACGGTATCGAATCATTAAGAGTAAGGTCAGTAGGTCTTGTGTGAAGGAGGTATTCGTATACCTTCATGAATTCTTTCTTACTTAGGATTACGCAATCCGAGAAGCCTTTACCTGCAAGGCGCTTGATAAATCCGGTCTCACCGCCGAAAGCTATAAGACTTTTATATGTGATGCCCTTAGGCTCCACCGCGTGATAATCATCGAGATCCTGTGCGATGAATTCCTCGAGAACATCTTCATAGTGAGTTGTCTTTTTCTGAAGATCAGAAAGCATCTCGGAAATACGAAGAGATCCCAATACCGTATTCTGACTAAAGATAAATTCCGACTTATCGTAAACTGTCGCCTGCATGGAGCCTGCACCGATATCGAGCATCATGGTACCGTGCTCGACAATATCCTTAAAGTCAGGCATAGTCTCCTTTACTGCGATATTCTGGTAGAACCTCTCCATCGAGTTATCCAATACATCAACCCTGAAGCCTGTCTTGATCTTGATCTGTTCCAAAACAACTTCACGGTTCTTGGCATCACGCAAAGCGGATGTTGCTACACAAAAGATCCTGGATACTTTGTATTCCCTGCACTTGATCTCAAAACTGTTGAGACAGTCGCAGATCGCATTTATCTGCTCAGTCTGCAGAGCCCTCGTCCTGAAAGCCTGTGTTCCGAGCGATATGTATTTTCTGATCGTCTCGATCTCTTTAGGGCGTTTTTTCTGCCCGAGTTCAAAGATCTTCAGCCTCGCGGTAAGCGAACCGATGTCGATCACCGCCACCAATTTCTTTGCCATAATAATTGCCTCACAAAGACTCGATAACCGCGGAAGTCATCTCTTCTGTGGTTACGAGCTTACCTTCTCCCTTAAAGATATCTGCCGTACGAAGTCCATTCTCAAGGACTTTGTTGACTGCCTCGTTTATCATATCAGATGCCTTATCCTCACCGAGCGACCATTTGAAGAGCATAGCTGCCGACAATATGGTTGCCAGAGGATTCGCTATTCCCTTACCAGCGATATCAGGAGCAGAACCGTGAACCGGCTCGTACATGCCGGGCTTACCCGGATCTCCGAGTGATGCAGACGGAAGCATTCCGACAGATCCCGTTATCTCTCCTGCCTCGTCGGAAAGAATATCGCCGAACATATTTGAAGTTACGATAACATCAAAGCTCTGTGGTCTTCCGATAAGCTGCATCGAAGCATTGTCGATATATAAGAATTCTACACTAACTTCCGGGAAATTTCCTGCCTCGCTCTTAACCACCTCACGCCAGAGCCTGCTGGTCTCGAGAACATTGGCCTTGTCAACGACAGTAAGTCTTTTATCCCTTCCCATGGCATATCGAAAACCCTCTCTTACGATCCTTCTTATCTCGAAGTCACTATACTCTTCGGTATCGTAAGCTCCGTCATCCGTTCTTCCCTTTTTGCCGAAGTAGATTCCGCCCGTAAGCTCTCGGACGATCAGGATATCCATTGAAGTTACCCCTTTGATCGGACATGCATCCGCCAAAGCCTCATAAAGAAGAGCCGGTCTTAAGTTTGAATAAAGCCCCAGCTCCTTACGAAGACCGAGAAGCGCCTTCTCAGGTCTTATGGAAGCGTCCACGTCATCCCACTTAGGTCCGCCGACTGCACCAAGAAGGACTGCATCGCTGTTCTTACAGATATTCAAAGTCTCATCGGTAAGCGGAACACCGTATTCATCAATGGAACAACCGCCTGCAAGGCACTCTGTAAACTTAAGAGAAAATCCGAGTTTCTCAGAGACGGTATTCATAACCTTAACGGCACCGTCAACTACTTCAGGTCCGATGCCGTCGCCTTTTATGAGTGCTATGTTATATTCTTTCATCATGCATTTCCCTTCGTATATTCCACTAATCCCCCTGCATCGATTATCTTCTGGATAAACGGCGGGAAAGGCTTAGCCTTAAAAACGAGATCTTTTGTCTTATCGATGATCAATCCTTCTTCGAAATCGACCTCGACCTCATCACCTTTATCTATTCCTTCAACTGCTTCCTTACACTCAAGGATCGGAAGTCCCATGTTGATGCTGTTTCTGTAAAAGATCCTGGCGAAGTCCTCGGCAATGACACAGGAAATACCGCTTGCTTTGATCGCAACCGGAGCGTGCTCTCTGGATGAACCGCAGCCGAAGTTCTTACCTGCCACGATGATGTCGCCCTGATTGACTTCATTAACGAAATTGCTGTCCAGATCCTCCATGCAGTGAACCTTCAAAAGCTCAGGATCTGCAGTCGTCAGGAATCTTGCAGGAATGATGACATCCGTATCGATATTATTTCCGTACTTAAAAACCTTACCGCTTACTTTCATCACAATACCTCCTTAGGTGTTGCTACTCTTCCGAGTATTGCTGATGCTGCCGCAACCGGTACACCGCTTAAGATGATCTCGGAATCCTTGGCACCCATTCTTCCGACGAAGTTACGGTTGGTCGTCGAGACGCATCTTTCACCGCTCGCGAGCACTCCCATATGGGCACCGAGACAAGGACCGCATGTAGGTGTTGATATTACGCATCCGGCCTCCTCGAAAACATTCAGAAGTCCTTCATTAAGAGCGGTCTTATAGACTTTTCGAGAACCCGGGATAATAATGCAGCGGACATTCGGGTCTACTTTCCTACCTTTAAGGATCGAAGCAGCCATCCTGATATCGCTGATCCTGCCGTTCGTACACGAACCGATAACGACCTGATCGATCTTCATGTCCTTAACATCCTCGGCTTTCTTCGTGTTAGAAGGAAGATGCGGAAGCGCAACCGTAAGAGGGATTTCAGAAAGATCGATCTCAACTGTCTTGGAATAAACTGCGTCATCATCAGGCACGAAAGCCTTGTACTCACCACTGGTAAATCTCTCCCGGTTAACCTTATCCATAAAAGCGAGCGCAACTTCATCCACAGGGAAAATGCCGTTCTTGCCGCCTGCCTCGATCGCCATATTGCAGATCGTAAGCCTGTCTTCCATCGTAAGGTCATGAACACCGTCACCCGTAAATTCGATGGACTTATAAAGAGCTCCGTCAACGCCGATAAGGCCGATAAGATAAAGGATGATGTCCTTACCTGTTACGTACTCATTCTTCTTACCAGTGAGAACTACTTTAACTGCTTCAGGAACCTTAAACCAGGTCTTTCCGGATGCCATGGCACAAGCAAGGTCCGTCGACCCGACGCCTGTCGCGAATGCTCCCAAAGCACCGTATGTACATGTATGCGAATCAGCACCGATGATCGCATCACCCGGAAATACCAAACCGTTATCAGGAATGATGACATGCTCGATGCCGTGACCTTCGTCACCCAATTCATAGTACTTGGAAATATTCTTCTCTCTCGCAAAGCACCTCATGCATTTGGAAAGCTCTGCGGACTTAATATCCTTATTCGGAGTAAAGTGATCAGGAACAAGGCACACTTTATCCTTATCGAAAACTTCTCCGCCCATCTTGCCCAGGATCTCAATAGCCGGCGGGGCTGTTACATCATTACCCAAGACCAGATCAAGTCTTGCCTCGATAAGGTCGCCGTCGTGAACTTCATCAAGTCCTGCATGATAAGCCAGGATCTTCTGCGTCATCGTCATTCCCATAAGCAAAGTCCGCCTTTGAATTGATAGGAATATTTTACAACAAAGGCATAGTCATTCTCAATTATGGAAAGTTGGCATTTACTTAACGAAAAGCAGTATTTAAAGCATCTTAAAAACGATCACGTTCCAAGAAAGCGGCTTAACGTGAGTCTTGAAGATACCGTTTTCGAAAGATATGGAATCAACATTCTTAGGTTCAAAGAACGTGTCATCATTCGGGTCAGTGATTTTCTCCAGATCATCACAAGATATCTCGGAATGGGACTCCGGTTTGATACCCTTAAATCCGGTAAGATCGATCGTCAGCGGATACTCATCTTTTGAGCTCTTGTTAACGACAAATACTGTTATCCTCTTATTCTCCTTGTCATAGGCACATGCACTGTCTACAAAGTTAACTCCCTCTTTGCCTGTGTATTGAGATGTATCGTCTACAGCGTAACCCGGCATATCAAATGTCTCGGATTCAATCTTAACTTCCAATGATGTTCCCTTCGCATACTTCAAGAGCTGAAGCATTGCATAGTGGGATGCACTTCTCCAGACCTTGTCATGATCTGAAGCACAAAGAGCATGAAGTCCGCCTGTCATACAGCCGATCTTAACTCTGTCTGCGTGTCTTAAAAGAGCGAGCTGGATAGATACCATAGAAAGCATATGTTCCATATCTCCGCCCGGGAAAACAAAATGCTTCATATTATCCGGATCATGACGGATATACGTACGCTCCGGATTGAAACTATGATGGATCCTTGCCATGTTGTATCTGCCACAACCCGGATTAAGCGGCATATTGGGCCTTATCATGGCACCGTATTCATCAAGAGAGATCATCATCTTCTTTGGTGATCTGTGCTTGGACTTTACATAATCACACATTGCTATCTCGGTATTAAGGAAATCCTCGTAGTAGACTGAACCGCCCAAAAGAGCATTAAGGTCTCCCGGAGGAGCACTATGATAGAAATGAACAGAAAGATAATCAACTACGTCATAACACTGGTCAAGAACAATCTCATCCCACTCCGGGAAGTGTTCCATAAACGGAGCCGAAGAACCGCATACTGCTGTCTTGATAGTAGGATCGATCCACTTCATGGCCTTACCGGTCTCAAGACAGGTTACTCCGTAGCCTCTCGGATCTCTTTCCCATGAACCGAGCTGCCAGTGTCCGTCCATCTCGTTACCGAGATACCATGTATCAACTTTGTATGGAGCTTCATGTCCGTTCTTACGGCGAAGGTCGGACCAGTATGTTCCGCCTTCATGATTTGTGTATTCAACGATATCCATGGCATCCTGCATGGTACCCGTACCGAGATTAACCGTATAAAGCGGAGATGTATTTACTTTCTCGGCCCACTGAAGATATTCATCGTGGCCGACTTCGTTCGTGATGTACTGATACCAGGAAGGATCAAGATGTGTCTTACGCTGATCCTTTGGACCGATGGAGTCTTTCCACTGCCAGCAGGACACATAGTTTCCGCCCGGCATTCTTACTGCAGGAAGGCCTGTTTTACGAAGTGCATTAATGAAATCAGTCCTAAAGCCCTGCTCGTCTGCTGTCGGATGTTTTGGATTATACATGGTTCCGTTGACCATGGTTCCGATAGGCTCCAGAAAAGCACTGAAAAGCCTTGGTGATATCTCACCTATCTCAAACTCAGGATGAATCGTGATCTTTGCTTCTTTCGACATACTGACCTCCAAAGTAACGCACTCCCTTATTATTTTGCAGTCAGCAGTCTTTTTCGACAATGGAAAAAATCAAGCAAAAGACGGGACAGAAGTCAGTTCTTTCCCGTGGAGATCTTCTTTATCCACTTTCTGCTCCTAAGTCTTAAGACGCACCAAATGGTCTTTGCGACCTGATCGAACTTAAGGAAAAAGTAGATCCAAAATGGCGGAAGATGAAGTACAAATCCTGCCAAAAGACCAAGCGGCAATGCAAGTACCCAAAGGAAGATATTATCTGCGAGCATGAGCATAGTCGTATCTCCGCCGCCTCGCAAAACACCCTTTGTCATGATGCTGTTTGTTGCCTGGAATATGATGATGAAACTGATCGAATTAAGCAGCTGATAAGCGATGGAAACAGCCTCGGCAGTCGTTTTGTCACCATAAGCAAGAATGATCGGAGTCTTCATGAAGAAGATGAAAAGAGCGGACAGGAAACCAAGTCCGAATCCAAGTCCAAGGAATAGCCATCCCTGCTCTTCTGCCTTTTCTTTCTTGCCGTTTCCGAGCGTCTGTCCTGTTATGATGGCACCAGCCTGACAAACACCCTGGATAACTACGGTACTAAGCTGCTGAGTTACTGCGGTTATTGAATTGGCAGCTACAAAAGCTCCGCCCAAATGACCGATTACCATCGTTATCGCATTGTTGCCGATAGCATAGATGGCATCGCTCAAGAGCACGGGAATACAAACTCTCAGATATTCTCCTATCAATGCCCTGGTCTTCATGAACAGATGCTTAAGTCTGTAACCGACCTTTTTATCGATAAATACGAGATAGATAAATACCGCTGATCCTTCAAAGGCTCGAGCTATACATGTAGCAATGGCGGCACCTTCAATACCGAGTCTTGGAGCACCGAAATGTCCGAAGATCAACATATAGTTGCAGGAAAGGTTTATAAAAAGCGCGACTATCGAGACATAAAGAGGATATCTCGACTGACCGATACTTCTTAGAACAATCGTCGTTACGAGAGAAAGCCCCAGGAAAAAGAACGTCGGGATAGAGTATTTAAGATATCTCATTCCGACAAGGATAAGGACCGGCTCAGATGTATATGTCCTCATGATAAATCTCGGAAACAGCAAAGCACCCAGTGCAAATACGGTCGCCACGAGGAACATGAGCCTTAACATCAAAGTTATGGTCTGCTTCAGTGATATATCAGCTTTTCCCTCACTGTCGCCGGTGTTCTTCATGCCCCAATATCTGGATACGAGAACCGAGGCTCCCATACCAAGTCCCATACAGAAGATCTGGAAAACAGTCATGTAAGAGTTGGCCAAGGCAGTTGCCGAGAAACAATTCTGTGATACTCGGCTGACCATTATATTATCAAGCATTCCGACACTTACTGTAATAAGCGTTTGAAGTGCTATCGGAAAACCCAGGATAAAAACATTCCTGTAAAATTGTTTGTCCTTTTTAAATAATCTCATTTGCTTCTCTCTTTATATCAACACAACAACGAGAGATATTCTAACACTTATATCAAGGAAAAATCACCCATAAATTCTAGTAAAAAGTATGACATTCCCAGATGATCACTCTTCTGATTCTTCCTGCTCATCTGAATCTTCATCCTGTTCTTCATCACTAAGAAGGATCTTGATCGCTGAAGACAGTTTCCTTCTTGCCTCAAAGCAGTCGGAATTCTTTGCCTGACCCAGAAAGTATCGAAGCCATTTGTTTTCGTAATTTATAAACAACCAGGAATCATCTTCATCCCTGAATAAAAGGGTGTTCTTCTGACTCATCCTGATACTGGAGATCTTATCCTTATCCAATACCTTGCCGTCGATCGTAAGACAGTCTTTTCTAACTTCGATCCTTTTAGGAGTAAAACGGTATTTCAAGATAAAAATCAGTGCAAACAAAAGACCGATAAAGATACAAACCAAAGACAAGTACCTGAGGAGCTTTATCTCTGATTGAGATATACTCGGATCATTAAATGCAAAGAAAGACAGTGCATAACCCAAAACACCCAAAGCGATCGGCAAGGATCCTATCTTATAGAATTCTCTTCTTATATCTCTTAGAGGGAACTCAACAGTAACCACATCGAACTTGTTATATATCTCAGTTTCTACTTCTTTTCTGGTCATGTCATGCTTTACGGCTTCACAAATGACATAACAAAGAGCGATAAAATTGTTTATATCAGATGAGGTCTTTGAATCTGCAGCAACACCGCAGTAATAATATCCGACCGTCTTTTCATTTTCATCTTTGACGCAAAGTCTTCTCGGGAAAAACCAGAACAATCTCATCGCGCCTGTGCCGGGAACAAAAAACAATGTCCTTTCCTTAAGATCATAGCAATCATCATTTATCTTGATTATTCCGTCAGTAGTTATCTCATAACTTCTGATGGTCCTTTTATAGAGCATGAGATATCTTACGATAGCTATGATAAACGGAAGAAGGATAATAACTACCCAAAACAGGAAAGCATACGATTCACCATGAGGCGAATGACGGAATAAGAAAGTCAGGACACTAAACGGAACAGACATCAAAAGAAGTAGAATCAGATGGATTATCTGGTTTCTATGGATCCTTGATGTATCAAAGTCAAATCTTACCGGCTCCAATCTAGTCCTCCAGGCTCATATACTCATCATACAGTTCTTCGAGATGCTTAGCGTTTTCCGCAAATCTCTCATATTCCTCCGGTTTCGTATCAGCTCCGAACGAAGCTTCCATATCGGCCTGAAGCTGTTCCAACTCAGCTATTTCTTTCTCGATAGCACGAAGTCTTTCCTTACGCTTTGCTTCAGCCTTACGTTCCTGTGCACGGTTCATGGAAGTAACCTTTGCTTCAGTGACTCTGGAAGTCTTCTCCTCATCAGCCTTTTTGCTCTTAACCGATTCATCGTTAGAATTCTTAAGGCTTTGACGGTAATACTTATACTTATCATATAGCTTAGCAGTTCCGCCTGCAAATCCGAGAATACTGTCTGCACATTTGTCTATGAAGAAACGGTCATGGCTTACGCAGATGATCGCTCCGTTATAGTCTCTTAATGCATCCTCCAATACTTCCCTGGATTCGATATCCAAGTGGTTTGTAGGCTCATCCAAGAACAGGATGTCCGGTTTTTCCTGAAGTAAGCAGCAAAGATAGAGTCTTGATCTCTCTCCGCCTGAAAGCACACATATCTTCTTGAAAACATCCAGTTCGCGGAATCCGAATCTGGCAAGCATGTTTCTTGCCTGAGTTTCAGACATATCAGTTCTTCCTAGAAGTTCCTCAAGACAGGTCAACTCTTCATTCTCAAAAGGAACGAACTGACCCATGAAACCGCTTGAAGCACCGGAAGAAACAAAGACCGTACCGTCAAATCCGCCCTGTCTTCCGAGAAGCATCGTCAAAAGAGTAGATTTGCCGCATCCGTTAGGACCGCAAAGGAACAATTTCTGATTAGCCTTAAGTTCAAAACTGATATGCTCGAAAAGCATCGGGTCATCATCAAACTTCTTGCTGACATCCTTAACCTGAATAAGTATCTTATCTTCTGCACCGGTCCTATCTTCAGGAACAAGTGTAAAACTCATCTTCATCGGATCATTTCCGAGTTTCTTCTTCTCTGCTTCAAGGATATCCTGAAGCTTATTAACCATCTTTTCTCTCTGATGATATCCGCTTATGTTTCTGTGAGAAAGCATCGTCTGCTTAACATCCAACTGATGCTCGAGTTCAGCCTCAAGATTCTTGACCGTAGCTTCCTGAGATTTAAGGAATTCAGCCTTCTGATACTTATAATCCGAATAGTTACCCTTATATTCCTTAACAGAACCATCATTAAGTTCAATCACTCGGTTAGCGATCTTATCGATAAAATGACGGTCGTGAGAGATAACAAATACTGCACCGCCATAGGATGCCAGGAAGTTCTCGAGCCACTCGACCGCTTCAATATCAAGATGGTTGGTCGGCTCGTCGAGCATGAGGATATCAGGTCTTGCAACGATAAGCTGGGCAAGACAGACTCGCATCTTCTCTCCACCCGATAAAGTTGTAAGATCTCGGTCTTCTGACAGATCAGCAAGATCAAGTCCTGCGAGAGCATCTTTCATTCTGAAGTCAAAATCATATCCGCCCATTGCCTCAAACTCAGCAAGGACCTTGGAATACTCGTCACTTTTAACCTTATATTCCGGGGATTCAGGATCAACTGTTGAGAGTTCCATCTCAAGAGCAGTCTTCTCCTGTTCTTTTTCAGACAGACGAACCGGCTTAAGAGTCTTGCCGTTAAAATCCTGCTCTTCCATATTCTGGGACAAGAATCCCACGATAGTATTTCCGTGCCTTATTATCTTGCCTTCCTTAGGAGTCAAAGTTCCCCTGATGATCCTGAAAAGCGTTGATTTACCTGCACCGTTATTTCCTATAAACGCGATCTTGTCCCCTTCATTTATCCTGAAGGAGACCTTATCGAGCAGATCTCTGCCGTGAAAATCTATACTAACGTTGTCAATGGTTAAAAGTGGCATAGATAGGATTGTATCACATTTAGATTTAAACGACATAAAAAATCCCGAAGCCATAAAAATGTCTTCGGGACTTCTATGGTATCTATTGAACCTTATTATCCACCGATAATCTCTTCCAAGGTATAAAGCTCACCATTAACCTCCATGACAGCTGTTACTCCGTCCTGTTCATAGGTAAGGATCGCACCGTTATCTGTATCTTCGATCTTGTACGCAGACTCATCATAGTAAGAGAACATCTCCTCTACCTGCTGATCAAAAAATGCCTTTGCGGTCTCTGAATCCTCAAACAGATAGCACAAATAGATCTTAAAATCGGAGTCTTCATTGATCGAGGAATCTGAGTTACCCTCATCATCAGCAGATGCGGATACGCCTATACTTCCACCAGTAGCCATGAAGCCTTCAACATAATTATCAAGATCTTCGGCCATATCAGCCTCGATCTTCAGGAGTTCAACACCGTTATCAACAACCTTTTGAGCATATTCTTTTACACGATCATCATTAAAATCAGAAACATCGGCCGGCTCCGGCATCTGGAAATCCATATCGCCATTAGACTCTTCTGTCTCTTCGGTCTCTTCTTCTGTATCTTCTGTTGTTTCTTCTGTAGTCTCTTCAGTAGTTTCTTCTGTTGTAGTCTCCTCAACCTTAGTTGTTGTCTCTTCACTGTCCTTGGACTTATCATCTGTAGATGAGCATCCTGCTACAGTAAGCATAAGACCGGCAGATACTGTAAGCGCAGCAAGCACAGTAATAAACTTGATATTCTTCATTTCATTTTCTCCTTTTTTTTCGAAAAATATTAGTGATCCTCTTCGTGATCTGTAACAGATTATCACAATAGAAGTCAAAGTTTTCGCAAACGAAAGATTAAGAAATGTTAAAGATAAAAAAAGAACTGCCGAAGCAGTTCTTTTCGAAAAATATCATTATCAAAAGATTATTTGGTTTCTTCAAGCTGATGCTTAGCAGTTGTCTTTACTTCTACTTCGCATACCGAGAAGATATCGTCTACGAGTTTCTTATCCGGTTTCGGAGTAATAAGGCTTACAACCGGTACGATAACGAATCCTGCAAGCATTGCAAAAGCACCGCAGTTGATCGGAGACTGAAGGATCGCAGGGAGATTAGCTCTCCACAACATATTTACAACCATGATCGCAGGTCCGAACAGGAAACATACCCAGCAAGCGATCTTTGTTGTCTTTTTCCAGTAAAGACTGTAAAGGAAAGGAGCAAGGAATGCACCTGCAAGAGCACCCCAGGAGATACCCATGAGCTGAGCGATAAATGTTACGGAACTGTTGTACTGGATGATAGCAATAACAGCTGAGATCAGGATAAAGACGAATACGAAGATCCTGAGGCAGACGACTTTCTTGGTCTCTGACATCTTCTTGATGATCGTTCCGTTGATGAAATCAAGAGTAAGTGTTGAACTTGATGTAAGAACAAGAGAAGACAAAGTAGACATCGAGGCTGAAAGTACGAGGATGACTACTACTGCGATAAGAAGATCAGGAAGTCTCTCGAGCATAGTAGGAATGATCTGGTCAAAGCCCTTAGCATCAACCTGCTCCTGAGTAAGGAATATACGACCGAAGCCGCCGAGGAAATAACAACCGCCTGCTACGATTACCGCAAAGACAGTAGAGATTATAGTACCCTTACGGATAGCATCCTCTGACTTGATCGCATAGAATTTCTGAACCATCTGAGGAAGTCCCCAAGTACCAAGAGATGTAAGGATAACAACACCGAGAAGATCAAGTGGCAACGGTCCGAAGAACGAAGCATAAGAACCCGGGAAACTGCCTTCGACTTCTGCAAGTTTTGTAACTGATCCCATAAGTCCGCCGTTTATGTTAAGAACTGCAAGAACTACTGCAACGATACCGATGAGCATGATGATACCCTGGATAAAATCGTTGACCGCCGTTGCAAAGTATCCGCCTGCAATAACGTAAACAGCTGTAAGTACAGCCATTGCAATGATACAGACTGTGTAATCGATTCCGAAGGCCATCTCGAAAAGTCTGGAGAGACCGTTATAAAGAGAAGCCGTGTAAGGGATAAGGAATATAAAGATTATCGCTGATGCGCCGATCCTTAAAGACTTACCTTTAAATCTCTTATCAAAGAATTCCGGCATCGTTGAACTGTCAAGTTTATGTGTGATAAGTCTCGTTCTTCTTCCGAGGATGACCCAGGCAAGAAGTGATCCGATGACAGCGTTACCGATACCGATCCAGGTTGAAGCAAGTCCGAATTTCCAACCGAACTGTCCTGCATAACCGATAAAGATAACGGCAGAGAAATAAGATGTACCGTATGCAAAAGCCGTAAGCCACGGACCTACGTTACGGCCACCGAGTACGAAACCATTTACGTTCGTTGCTTTTCTTCTGCAGACGATTCCGACCACTACGACACTCGCAAAAAAGACGACGAGCATGATGATCTTAATGAGCATAAAAAAACCTCCTTAATCTTCGTCAGGAGGAAATACAAACGTCCTCCCGGACCCAAAATATAAGTCCAGAGGACGGAAAATATCCGTGCTACCACCTCTGTTCTCCCAATAGCTCACGCTAAAAGGACTCATGAAGTATAGACATACTTCGGCACTGTAACGTGTGCAACTCCGGGATAGCCTACTATGAAGTACTACAAGCTCCGCCAAAGGTAAACGGAAAAACTACAAAATGCTACAAACACTTCAATTCAGTATCCGACTTCCGAGAGGTATTCGTATCAGGAATGACCTTGGGGCTCTCACCAACCGCCCTGTCTCTGTGAGGCTCACTCAAGAACTACTTGTTCTCAGTCAACGTCTTTACTTGGTGAATTATATAGGTTTTTTATATATTAATCAACCCGTCCGATTTGTCACGCACTTTTATTTTCTGTCCAGTCTGAAATAGAAATAGATCTTTGTATCAATCACCCGCAATAAAGTCTATGAACCAGACTTCCCATTGATTGACATTTAATCTTCAAAGTTATAGATTTGTGATATGGAAAGAATAAGGGTTATATCAATTTCAATTTTAGTCCTGTTTTTATTTGCAGGATGCAACTTAAACTTTAATTTCAACATCAATTCTTCAAAGGGCCCTAAGGACGCTAAGGTTGAAGTTGTTGAATTTATCTCAGATGAGGATCACCGAGTTAACACGTTTGTTCTCAAACTCACAACAGCAGATAATGAGTATATGATCAACGGCTACCAGGAGACAGTCGACGAGAAGCGTGTTTTCCTCGAGAGATACTATTATGAAGGATTTCTTCTTTATGTTACCAATGTAACTGAAGATGAAGCCGAGTATTATTTTGGTAAATTTAAGGATTCCGTTCCTCTCGAATTGAGCGGCGATAGTTCTGATCATGTTACCACTGACAAGAACGAATTCTTCGAGACAGAATACTGCTGTGTTTTTGTTCCGGAAAACACAGAGTTAAGAGGAGATACTGCAGATATCATTGACAATATATGTGAGGCACTCGAGAATGAATCAGGTTTAAAATTTGATTCCGATTCCCCATATGCTGATCTTTCTTACTACATGAAGGAAAAGTCATTTCCCGAAAAGTTCTGGGACGTAAATCCTGATAAGACTAAAATAGATATCGTTGTATCCAATAATCACTTTGATCATAACGAAGTAAACTATGGCGAAGTAATGATCAGTGCTGAAGATCTTGATTTTGACAAAAACAACGGTAACCTCGTACATGATCTTGCACACGTTCTTCAGAAAAGTAATGGTCCTCAGTTGGATGAGATCATGGCTGAAGGTTTTGCAACATATATGACCGAGAAAGTCATTCACGATATTGATGGTCTTAAAACAGATTTCAATGCTTATAAGATATACTCAGGCGATCCTGAGATCGACAGATTCACGATCCAAGACAGATTCGAATGTTCAGAAGGTTATCATGAATCCAACTACGAGTTTGGATTCAGATTTGTGACCTATCTTTACGAAACATACGGAAAAGAATTCTTCATTGACTATTTGAAGGATGTATCCGTAGATGATCCTGATGTCTATGATCTGGTACCACCAATAAAGAGTTTGGAGGCGCTCAAAGATCATACTTCAGGAAGTGTACTGAAGGATTTTGTAGGTTGGCTTGATAAGAACGAAGAAAGATTCAGCGGTTAATCAGTTAGTTCTGATCCGCCCCATTCAACTACCGTAAAGCCTTCTCTTACAGGAGTTAATGTACGGTACCTCGTAGATGATACCCAGGACCTTAACTGTTCTTAACCAAGTTACAGATTATCTCCGCGCATTTATCTACACCAAAGAAACTGCTGTCAAGACAAAGGTCGTAATTAGCAGCATCTCCCCACTCCTGATTCGTGTAGTACTTATAGTTCGTCTTACGCTTCTTGTCCTTCTCAACTAGTCTCTTTTCAGGCTTTTTCTCACTCTCGCCGTACAGCTTGACGATACGTTCCTTGCGGAATTCCATATTCGCATGGATAAATACGTTGAATACACCGTCAAAATCCTTAAGGATGTAGTCAGCACAACGTCCGACGATAACACAAGGCTTATCTTCTTCTGCTATCTTCAAAATGACCTGACGTTGAATGCTCCAGAGGTAATCCGCAGCTGACATTCCGTTCATGATACCCGGAACCCCCTGCGGTTCAAATCCATATGAGAGGATAGTCTTACCGGGAGCATGCTCTCCTCTCTCCTCTATGTACTCTTTACTGAATCCGGTTTCAACTGATACGTGATCGATGATCTCTTTATCGTAGTAATTGAAACCAAGTTCATCAGCTACTTTCTTTGCAATTGTTCTGCCGCCGCTTCCGAATTGTCTGCTGATAGTAATGATCTGGATTGACATAGAATCACCTCCCGTCTTTATACTTTAATTATACTATTATTTTTCTTTTAAGACACACCAAAAAGGTTTAAAATATTGTTTAAACAAGGAGCTGATAACATGAGCAATATTTTGGATTACATTAAATGGAGAGGTGACCTTTCTTTTTCGAAAAGTCCCATGAATGAAGTCGACGGCATGATATTTGCAAACCTTTGCTATCTTAACTTTGATGCCGTTCTTGACAGCATCGAAAGTGAGAGCATTGCAATAAAGGAATACACTTCTCTTGTTCGAAAAAACAACCTGGAGATCCTTAGAATGCTCCTGGTAAATACCAAAGATTACGATGATCTTCTTTATTCATGTTCCAAGTCAACTCGTTTCAGGGATGTAAAGCTTTCTGATTACTTGAGCATGTTTGATCCGAAACTCGAAATGCAGTTCGCTGCAATCACTTTTGAACTTGATGACAAAAGTCTGGTTGTTGCGTTCAGAGGAACTGATGACACCATCGCCGGCTGGAAAGAAGACTTTAACATGGGATTTCTTGATGTTATCCCTTCTCAGGCTCAGGCCCTCAACTATCTTAACCGTATATACTCGAAGCATCCGGACAGAAAACTTTATCTGTTGGGCCACTCCAAAGGAGGAAACCTTGCTATATACTCAGCGGTAAAATCCCCTCTTAAGGTCAATTCTAAGATCGCTCACATTTATAATTACGACGGTCCGGGATTCAGAGGCGACTTCTTGGAGGATAAGACCTATTTAAGGCTAACAAAGAAGATAACGTCTATCGTACCGGAATCTTCCATCATCGGAATGCTTCTCGAGCGTAAGGAGTCAGAACTGATCGCCAAGAGTAATGTCATGGGTGGATTCTATCAGCACGACGGTTTTTCCTGGGAGGTTATCGGAACCAAGTTCGTAACCAAGAAAGAGCGTAACATCGATAGTCAGATAATTGATAAGACTCTTAAGAGCTATCTTTATAACTCAACTTCCGAACAGAGAATGCAGGTTGCAGATGCCCTTTCTAAGATCTTCAAGGGATATGAGAGTTATACCCTGACTGACCTTACAGCCGATAAGATCAAGGTCATTAACAGACTTAGCAAGAGCTACGACGGTCTTGATAAGCATACCAAGGACTTCCTTACTGCTTCCCTGCGCCTTATCTTCAGCGAAGGCATTAAGGCAGTCAGAGGAAACTCCAGCGGTCTGAAGCTGCCGGTTGGCTTACTGTCAAAGAAATGAGTTCACATTTATTATTATGAAGAAAAATGTACGTTTTTTAATTTAATCTATTTTTGCAATTTCAAAATGCAAATTATTCATTTATAATCCATTAGTTAGAATATTTTATTAAGAAAGTGAGATAACGAAAATGGCTATAAGAATTGGTATATTAGGCTATGGAAACCTCGCACGAGGAGTCGAAGCCGGAATCACACACAACAATGATATGGAACTCGTCGCTGTTTTTACAAGAAGAGACCCTGCTTCCTTGCAGATCAAGACACCTAACGTTCCTGTTGTAAGCGTTAACGATATTGCTTCATACAAGGATAAGATCGATGTATTGGTTCTCTGCGGCGGTAGTGCTACAGATCTTCCAAAGCAGACAGTTCAGTACGCTAAAGACTTTAACGTAATCGACAGTTTTGATACACACGCTAAGATCCCTGAGCACTATGCTGAGGTAAACGAGCAGGCTCTCGCTAACCAGAAGGTTGCTCTCATCTCATGTGGTTGGGATCCGGGTATGTTCTCCATCAATCGTCTTTATTCCAACTGCATCCTTCCTGACGGAAAAGACTACACATTCTGGGGTAAGGGCGTAAGCCAGGGTCACTCTGATGCTATCCGCCGCGTACCTGGTGTTAAGAACGGTAAGCAGTACACAGTACCGGTTGATGCAGCTCTCGAGGCTGTAAGATCCGGTTCTAATCCTGAACTTACAACACGTCAGAAGCACACTCGTGTTTGCTACGTAGTTCCTGAAGAAGGCGCTGATAAGGACCTTATCACTAAGACTATCAAGGAAATGCCTAACTATTTCTCTGATTACGATACAACTGTTAACTTCATTACTGAAGAAGAGTTCGTAAGAGATCACAGCGGCATGGCTCACGGCGGTTTCGTATTCCGTACAGGTACAACAGGCTGGAACAACGAGAACAAGCACGTTATCGAGTATAGCCTTAAACTCGACTCCAACCCGGAATTCACAGCTTCCGTACTTCTTGCTTATGCTCGTGCAGTATCCCGTCTCGCAACAAAGGGCGACTACGGTTGTAAGACAGTTTTCGATGTTGCTCCTGCACTTCTCTCACCTCTTTCCGGTGATGAGATCAGAGCTCATCTTCTCTAATACTTAATCGAGAATAATTACTGCGGGATTTCCTGATAATGGGAAGTCCCGCTTTTTTTCGAGCAAGACACGTGATTTGCCCTAAATATGAGATATTGTTGTGTTAACATATCTAGCAGAACATAAGAGGAGATATCGTATGAAAAAGAATCTGTCACTTATCATGGCTCTTGTTATGGCAGGAAGCATTTGTGCCTGCAACAATGATACCGGTGATAAGAAAGAAGTTACTGATAAAGAGACAACAAGCACGACAACCGAAGAAACGACTGTAGGAGAATCCGAGTCAACGACTTCCGCTTCACAGGTCGTAAAGGATATAGGGCCATCGGAAACTGATCCTCAGATCGATCTCATAGCTTCATTGAAAGATACATGGTTTACCCCGAGTGATGATCATGCGACTTTCTACTACTGCGTTACGGACTTTGATCATAACGGCAGACTTGAGATCAACTGCGCTTCCATGCAGGGCTCGGGATACTTCACATCGGCACGTTTTTTCGAAGTGAATGAGGCATGTGACGGTCTTACTGAATGTTCTCTTCCGAATGACGATTTTGAAGGATTCCTCTTCCCTGACATCATTACCGATGAACCGATCGAAGTATATACTGACGGAAACACCTATACTTATATTTTCGATGACACCGTGGTGACAAATTCAGATGAGTCATCGCTTTATACCAATACTTTCTCGATCAATAACACTTACATCAATATATTCGTTATCGCGGAAAAGACCTCCAGATCAGACGGCTCGATATTCTATTCGGATTTCTCGAGAGTCCTTGATGAGAGCGAGTATCAGTCGATCCTTGATAACCCTGTTCCGGGTCAGACAAAGTCCACCTGCTATCTCGGCTGGATCCCTACAAGTAACACGGAAGACCTCAATGCACTTCTTAAGGGAAGCTACCAGACCTTCTTAGGTTAATCTTCCTGCTCGAAAATGTACTTAAAGTAATCGTACTGGATTATGTATCCGGAATACTTCCACTTGTCCTTTACAAGCTGATTAACGTTATCCACGTAATCATCAGGAACAGTCACACCCGGATTCGGAATAAACTCCTTCGTCTTACAGTCATATTCGCCTAACTGTGTCTTCCAGCTGTTACCCGCATTTACGGGAAGTATGACAAGCGGCATCGAACTGTTGACCGAATTCACGTCATAAACAGGCGCAAAGATATCTCGTCCCGGGAATAATCTGGAATCATATTCTATTCCGAAAAGATTCATCAATGTAGGAATTATATCTATCGAAGAACATGGTGTATCAACGACGATAGGTTCTTCGATGGAGCCGCACCACAGGACAAGAGTATTCTTATATCTTATGATATCCTGCTCGGAAGATTCCATTCCGGAGAGCTCGTCATAGTAATCAGTTCCGCCGTTTGCCATTCCGTAAGGATAATGATCGGCGCACATAACGATTACCGTATCATCAGCAATACCTGCCTTCTCCAGCTTATCGAGAAGATACTCGAGTCCCTTATCAAGTTCCTTGTTACAAGCCATATATGCCTGGATCGTCTGTGATGAATCAGGGAATGCTTCGATCGCGGAGTCCTTATTACGCTTACTCATGGCATTAGCTGCCCAGCTGTAGTTACAGTGTCCGCTAACGGTCATGTAGTACGCATGGAATTTCGTTCCGTTATTCACATAGTCATCGATGTAGGAATCTACGGTTGCTTCAAACATCTCATAGTCTGATGCAGGCCATGCCAGTGATTCGACTTCCAATCCGTGATTGATAGCCGAGAAATCATATCCGAGATTAGGATGTGTCTTATCCCTGTCATAGAAAGTATATGCGCCGTTATGCCATGCAGGAGTATAGTATCCCATATCTCCGAAAACGTATCCGAACCCGTACGGCATATAATCATTCCTGCTCGCATAGAACGAATTGCTGGAACCGATCCACTGAGGGATCTGTCCCGTCATGACCGCGAACTCACCGCCTGTAGTCGATAAGTGCCAGTTCGGCTGATAGAAATCAGTAAATACAAATCCTTCATTGGCAAGTTTATATAATGTCGGAGTGTAGTCCTTGTCGATCGCATAAGGACAAAATGCCTCAGCAGTTATAAGGATAAGGTTCTTACCTTCAAACATGCCTGTATACTCATTTTGCTGAGTAGGCATATTATTTCCGAAGTAAAGATGCATTCCCTTGATCGTATTGTTGTCCGTCTCGTTATATAGTGTCTCAAAATCGATATCAGTGATGTTGAACGGATAAGGAGTAGGCGTCGGAGTAGGTTCTTCCGAGCTTTCTGTAGGATCGGTATCACCCGTATCAGGCAATGTGGAAACAGTTGTGGTTTCAGTAAACATAGACGGCTCAAAAGTCGTAAACAAAGGCTCATCCGGATCAATCTCCGGAAGCGGCATCTCAGGCTTACCAAAAACGCCATAGCGCGCTTCTAGGATCAGCGAATCAACCAATCCGTATCTTTGTATAGCCATGTTAGGTTCGAAATCATAAGTCGCGTAATTGTTATCTGGTCCTTTAAAAGACAAAAGTGATCCCGCGATCAATAGTACCAAAATCGAGACAAGAGAAATGATCCAAAATCGCTTGCCGGATTTCTCGAGAGGAATGATGATACGGATAAAAACAAAAAACAGGACTACAGGTATGAAAAGCACCAGTATCTGAGGGATCCTAGCACCTGCAACCTGTGCGATAGTCCCCTTAAAGCCGTCTACGACCTGGCCTGTCATTCCCGCCATATATCCGAATCCGAAATATGTTCCGTAGAAATCCATACAGCAGAATTCGATACCATAGAGTATAAATGATGCTACGACGAAGATACCGCCGATCACCCTGGCAACGATCTTTTGAGGAATAATATCAACGATAACTCCGATAATAAGTCCTACAGGGATCGTGAATAAAAGTATCCTGACCAAAGACAGATCAAAAAACGGAATGTCCTTTGCCATCAGTCTCAGCATCAATTCCATATATATCGAAAAAAGCGGAAAGAAAAGGACAGGCACAAGACCCTTAAAAGGGTCGTGCCTGTCCGAACTATCAGTTATAAATTTTTTTATAAGATCCATAACCCCTTAGATCAACGAATCGAGTAGTAAGCCTCCCCTGCTTCAAGATCGATGCCCTTTGCCTCAGCAAGCTCGCTAACCGTAACTAATTGATAACCCCTAGCAATAAGTTCAGGAATGACTATATCCATAGCATTACCTGTCGACGAATAAAGATCGTGCATTAATATAATGTCACCATCTTTTACATTATTCAAGATTGCATTAGCTGTCTTAGTCGTGTCTCTATTCTTCCAATCCTGTGTATCGAGGCTCCAGATGATCATCGGCATACCGACGTTAGCCTTAGTAACATCACTGAAGGAACCGCCGCAAGGACGCATGATAGTAGGCTCTTCACCAATGATACTCTTAACTGCATCATTACATCCTGTGATCTCCCACTTAATCGTAGCTCCGCTTACGTTTGCAAGATTGTTCTCATGGTCGAATGTATGGTTAGCGATCTCACAGCCAAGCTCATAAGCTCGCTGAACGCAGCTTGCATATATAGGAACACGGTTACCGACTACAAAGAACGTTGCCTTACAGTCGTACTGCTCACAAAGATCCAGGATATGATTTGTTACAGGAGCATAAGGTCCGTCATCAAATGTAAGAGCGACCATCGGCTTATTCGGATCGATCGTGCTGACTTTTTCCGGTTCAGGTTCAGGTCTTAAAGAAAGATCATGATCGGAAAGGATGCCTGCAAACTCAGGGCTGTTCTTAAATTCGTCAAAGAGCTTATCTTTGGATTCACCGTTCTTCATGGAATCGAGCCAGAAATTCTTTCCGCCCTCATCGGCTGCTCTTCCCATGAATGACAGATAAAGCGCATCGATAAAGGAAGAATTATCAGTAACGGTCTTTTGTCCTTCTTCGGAATAGAAGAACTGCTGGATCAGTTCCTCAGGATATACTTCGTTATTAGCAAGAGCTGCAGTCCAGTAATTAAGTCCCTCAGGTTCAGGATTTCTCTTAAGGATATTTCTGTAGCAATCGCTTACGAACTTAGTATGAGGAACGTTCAGATCCCTTGACTCAACGTAATCAACAGAACCGGAAGTAATACCGTACTTCTGACAAAGTCCGTTAAATTCTGCTGAACTAGCAAATCCATTGACGATATGTCTTGTTGAAAAACCTGTATCAAGAACTTCAAGCCAATAAGCCTTACCTTCCGGTTCAGCTTCTCTCGACAACATAACGTTATAGAAGATCTCAACTATCTTCTCATTGGAGTATTCCTTGGATTTAAACTCAGGACTCTCCGAAAACAATGTTATCATCTGGGCTGCATTAATATTGTGATTATTAAGTTCGCTAGTCCAGTAATTAAGTCCGTCTTCTTCGGCTTCTCTGTCAAGCATCAAAGTATAACCACGCTTAACGAAATCCTCTGTTGACTGTCCTTCAGTCTCATCTGCCAAAGCCGTTCCGGCATTAAACGATACTACGCTGACAAAAAGCAACATTGACATAAATGCCGATAAAACTCTGAACCAAATCCGTTTCATTCTATTCCCTCTTTCAATATAAAGATTTTGATATTTAAACAATTGATATTATATCACCTAAAACCTTCAAAAAGATAAAATTAGTGTACAAATAATTTTATCACGGAGGTGAATTCCAATGTATGATTTTGATTCGGCTATGCTCGGATTCGGACTGATGAGACTCCCTGAAAAAGACGGCGTGATCGACTTAGAAACAGTCTGCTCCATGGTAGATAAATATATGGCATCAGGAAACACGTATTTTGACACTGCATATATATATCACGGCGGTAATTCCGAGAAGGTCGTAAAAGATGCTATCGTAGCTCGTTATCCTCGTGATTCTTTTACTCTCGCTACTAAGCTCCCTGCATGGTGTATCCATTCTTTCGAAGACAGAGACAAGATCTTCCAGGAACAGCTCGACAGAATGGGCGTAGACTACATTGACTATTACCTCCTTCACAGCGTTGAAGACGGAAACAATTATGATGTATACGAGAAGTACGACTGTTTTAACTGGGCTATGGAGAAAAAAGCTCAGGGAAAGATCAAGACATTCGGTTTCTCATTCCACGGAACACCTGCGCTTCTTGAGAAGATCCTTGATAAGCATCCGGAAGTAGAATTCGTTCAGATCCAGCTCAACTATGCTGACTGGAACAGTAACCTTATCAATTCCGGTAAGCTCTATAAGATCCTCACGGACAGAAGCATTCCGATCACAGTCATGGAACCTGTTAAGGGCGGCACACTCGCCAAAGTCGTTCCTGAAGCTGAGAAAGTATTTAAGGAAGCCCGCCCTGGTATGTCAGTTGCTTCATGGGCACTTCGTTTTGTAGGAAGCCTTCCGGGCGTTAAGTTCATCTTGAGCGGTATGAGCAACGACGAACAGATGGATGATAACCTTAAGACATTTACTAATTTTGAGCGCCTTACAGATAGCGACAAGGAAGCTCTCGAGAAAGCAAAATCAATCATGTTCGCTTTCGATCTGGTTCCTTGTACCGGTTGCCGCTACTGTGTTGACGGTTGTCCGTCAAGTATCAGCATACCTGATGTCTTCACTGCTCTTAATGATAAGAGAAAGTTCCCTCATGATAACAGACCTAACTTCTACTACAACGGTCTTACAGCTAAATACGGTAAAGCATCCGATTGTCTTGAATGTGGTCAATGCGAAGGCGTATGTCCTCAGCATCTGAATATCATCGAACTTCTTAAGGAAGCATCCGAGAAATTTGATAATGCTTTATAACTTCAACACTTTATAATAATCTGGTTTCACTAAGACCTCTTGAAGCATACTGTTTCAGGAGGTCTTAGTAATTCAGGGAAACAAATACCCATACCCCTATTATCCGCATACCGATAATAATTTATCGTTATTCGATAATTTATTGTTGAAATTCAAAATCTCTAATGTTATGATACAACTGTCGAACGGAGGAAAAGGGATATGAAAAGCAAAGAGACAAAAAGGAGTATCATCCTGACAGCAGTATTTGCATTACTGACTTTGATAGCTTTGGCATTCTGTTTTTTGGTCACCAATTTCGGATCAGTTGTTGTATCGTTAACTGCTGTCATCTTCTTAGTAATCTTACTTAGGCTACTTTTAAAGAAAAGAAACAGACCTTGTTTCGTATGTTCAATAGTATTTTCTGCTGTTCTTCTATTCAGTGCCTTCTTCTGGTTATTTTTCCTTCTGCTACCGGTTAATTCCACCAGTAAGTTTAAGTATCCTTATGAGATGACCTATATTTGCGACAGCAGACCGGGAAAATCAACCCGCCCGGAATTCTTCCCGAAGGAAATCCCTTCAAGCGCAACAGACTATGAACTGGATTTTCTCCCATCGATCATGCAGGGTCAGGGGCACCTGACAGTCTCGTTCAAGGCCGATGACGAATATATTAAAGATCTTAAGACTTCTTTGGAAGGTAAAGCGATACATGTCGTTCCTGTAAATGAATTTGCTTCGTTCAACGAACAGATACACGCTGAAGATCCTGAAGATCCATTTAGAGAAGTCGATCTTTATTGGGGTAAATGGAACGAAGAACATCCGAACGGAACAGTCTATATTATCTCAACAAACTATTACTCACACCACCCTCATACGGATGCTGTGATCATAGACGGCAATTACGTATTCTTCTCGAATTATTAATACGGAATAAGGAGAACTCAAATGAAACTATTTAAAACTATCACAACAACACTTGCACTTTTGATGATGATCGGATTAACAGGATGTAAGAATGATCCTGTAAAAAACGTCAGTTACAAAACAGACGATTATGTGATCGAACATTACACACAAGGTCTGGAAGGCGTTAAGACAAACGAATACGAGACTATTATCTATACAACAAAGTATTTCGACTTAGGTCCTCACGAAGCAACATACAGAGGCATCATCTATCTGGAGGATGATGCGGCCGAAGAGCTCATGGAAAAGTACGAGTGGAAAGAAGTTCAAAACACCTCATTTGAGTTTGACGAAGTGGATATCGGAGATGCCGAAGATAAGACATGGTATCGCTCCAATGAATTCGAGAAAGATACATTCAAGATGATCTCAGTAAGATATGCATGTTTTGACGGAGAAAAGATCATCTACAGTATCAATCAGATATGATCTTCAAAGCATGACCGGAGAATTCCTGAGCATGTGATCTTCGATAAGATCATTAACGGCATAGGCATATCCTTCAAGGTAATCACCGCTGTCTTTTATATTGAGCTTCTTAACCAGATGATCTCTTATCTGACGTGAAGAATTCTCGATAAAATAAACTGCGTTCATCGGATCAACAAGAGCGTTTTCGATCTCAGGTTTCAGCTCAGAAAAAAGACTTAAGTTTTCGATGCCTTTTATAGACCACTTGTAGTAAGGCATATGTTTTCGATTAAGGATATAGATACAGGAGATCAGGGCCTTGACGTAATCATTGAGCGATAATACCGCAGCGCCCTTCTGCCCGTGCTTTAGACATCTCGAATAGTTATACTGACCCTTCTGAGCCATGTCAAAAAGTTCGCTTCCGAGCTTCTTGTTCCATACGTCTGAAGGAACATCGTTCATGATGGCATTCCTTATTCTCGTAAACTCTCCAAGCTGATCAGAAAAGACTTCACCGTTGACGGCTTCAGCAAGATAAAAAGACGGGATCCTGAGCCACTCTTCATTCGTCTCAGGAAGTCTTCGCATCCCAAGATAGAACGAATAGTAATCCCAGATCGTATGAACACCCTTTCCGCGAGTGCCGTAAATACTGGATTCCTTAAGTTTAAGGCCCTCGAATTTCTTCGGAAGCTTACTATATGCCCGCATCAGTTTAAAGCCGAAATCCTGTTCGTCTTCATCAGTAAGCCAGATGCAAAAGCCCGGTTCGAAATCGTGATCCACGGATATCTCATCATCAAAACCGAAACACTCAGAACCGTGACCGCAAAGTCCCGTAGCGATTCTATCAAGTTTATCGCCGAATTCATCCTGAAGCATCGGAAGACCGTACTCTTCATAGAACCTTCTCGCGAGGTCAAGACCTTTTGTATATTTCATCTGCGACCTCCATCAATGCTCTTGCTTCATAAGCCCTTCCGAAATGTTCGAATGAAGGTGCACATTTGCTTATGGCAAACGCATAACTTCCACCCCTCGGAAACGGTTCGTTGTTAAGTTCTTCCCATGCCATATCAAGGAGCATTTCAACTTTGGAAGGATCCCTTGATTCTTCCACATGAGCCATGTTCACATATGACACCGCGATCTCCGTATGATTCGTCCCGAGTTCCTTCAATATCGTAACCGCATTCTCATAACTTATCATAGCCTCATCTTCTCTTCCGATATCAGCAAGAGTCGTTCCGTAGTTATTCAGGAATGCTGCAAACTCATAAGTCTTCGTCATATCATTCTTCTCGAAAATATCCTTCGCACAGGAGTAATACTTAAGAGCACCTTCACTGTCGCCGTACGATTTAAGAGTTGTCGCGATATTAACGTATATGACGGCACTTCCGGGATCTTTGTCATCCACGATACTTAAAGCTGTATCAATGGCTTTCCTTCCCTTTATAACGTTCTTGTTTCTTCTGTAAAAGCCGATCTGTTCATTTGAGATCGTCAGAAGACCGCCGTTATCACCTTGTTTTCTGCATTCTTCTTCCCAATAGGTAAGAAGATCCTCTGCACCTTTTAAGTTGTTAGATGCATAGTAAGAATCCAGTTTATCGATTATCCTTCCTGTCGGGATCGCCATTAGAAAACACCTTTTTTATTTGATTTTACCATTAACTTAATAAGACTCCACATTCTTGACTGATCTGTTACTGGCAAATGCACAGCAAAGGACTTTAGATGCACCGTTTAAGATCAAGACTTCAGCTGCCTCATGCAAAGTATTACCTGTTGTTGCTACATCATCTATCAGAAGGATCGATAACCCGTCTATAGAATACTCATCGTTAAACTTGAACGCACCGGACATATTGGCAGCACGCTTAAGATTATCTTTTATCTCTGCCTGCCTTAACGTGTTTTTCGAGCGGATCAACACATCTTTCAAAAGAGGAATATTAAGTTCATTACTTACATAAGAACTTATCAGTTCAGCCTGATTAAATCCTCGTTCGGAAAGTCTTTGTTCCGATAGAGGGATCGGTATTACCGCATCACAGGAAACATTGTCATTAATAAGACATTTCCCCAGGAGAGTGCCGAGAACAGCGGTAAGTTCTTTTTTATGTCCGAACTTGATCCTGTGGATGAGACTTGTGATCCTGCCTTCGTATTTGAATGGGACATAGAGTGTAAGCGACGGACAGGGATCGTTTTCGAAAGGCTCAGAAAGACACAACTGCCACCTCTTATCACTCGGGACAGGAACGAGATCCGTAAGGCATTTCTTACAAAGCGGTGAATCGAACAATCTTATGTCGGATATCTTGCCGCATATAAGACATTCCTTCGGAAACATTATCTCCAATGCTTCCTTAATTATCCTCAATGTACTTACCTCTTTTGTGATCAATGATCTTAAGAAAATCCGAGAGAGATGTGATCCTTCTGCTGGTATCGGATGAACGGATCATCCTTCCGAGCATTCCGTAAGTATCGATTATGATGACATTTTTCTTTCCTCTTGTAACTCCGGTATAAAGAAGCTTACGGTTCAGCAGCTTCGGAGACATCCTGCCAAGAGCGATTATGACAGTATCGAACTCGCAGCCCTGTGATTTATGCACCGTCATGGCATATGCGAGATCGATATCTTCGAGCGTCTTTCCGGAATAGACCACCTTACGTCCGTCATCCAACAGGACCTCGATCGATCTGTTAAGTTCATTGATCTTTGTGATCATTCCGAGCTCGCCGTTATAAACACCTGTTACTGTCTCCATGCTGACAGGATCGAAACTCTCGATATTGTAGTCATTTTTAACCTGCATCACGCGGTCCGTATCCCTGAACATGCCCTTACTTCCGACAGGCATGGATGTATTGGTCGGGTCAGATGCGATCGACTGTATCTCTTTATTGAGCATCGAAGTTCCGAGTGCATTCTGCTTTGTAGGAGACAATATAGCCATATCATCATCCCTGTATTTCTCGTAAAACTCAAAGAGCTTATGTAGTGCGTCCTCTTCGTTCACGGCATTAACGATCCTGAAATCAGTATCATTTCCGATAAGCGTCTCTCCGTTTAAGATTCGGTAAGCGTTAGCAGCGATGGAGCTTTCATTTTGCTGCCTGAAAACATACTTAAGTTCGACTCTCGGTATCGACTCACATTCCAAAAGATCCGCGAGAAGATTTCCGGGGCCAACAGACGGAAGCTGATTCGGATCACCGATCAAAATGACTGAACTATCAGGCTTAACTGCTCGTAGCAAAGACAGGAATAAAAAGTTATCGACCATGGAAGCTTCATCAACAACTATGACTCTCGCATCGAGAGGATTGTTGCTGTTTCTTCCGAAAGCGAATCCGTCATCACCATTGACCGGTCTTACTTCAAGAAGCCTGTGGATAGTATGTGCATCGACTCCCGTCGCTTCAGATAATCTCTTGGCTGCTCTTCCTGTCGGAGCACAAAAGACAGAAGATATCTTCTGCTCCTTAAAATGCGAAGCAAGAATACCCGTGATCGTTGTCTTACCGGTTCCCGGGCCGCCTGTGATTATGGAGAACGGCTCACTGAAACACATTCGGAGTGCTGCCTTCTGAAGATCGTCCAATTCGATATTGTGTTTTTCAGCAAGTCTATTGATCTTCTCATTAGCCTTCTCATCATCAAAGTAGGCTTTCTTCGCATTTACAAAGGATTCAACTTCTGATTTTATTCCTGCTTCAGTACGGAAGACTTTCTTAAGAGCCACACGAGCTCCGTCATCTTCCTCACCGCATCCCATGCACTTATTGTTTTCGAACTTATAAACAACTAAGTCATCGAGTTTTCTTCCGAGTTCCAGTGCTTCCTTATAAGCTTCCGGGAACTTATCCGTTGTTTCCTTATCCAGATCTGCATTTACCATATCCTGAACGCTGTTTTTAAGATCCATAGGGATCATATACGTATTTCCGGATACATAATGAGTATCGTTCAACACACAAAGTGCAGCACCAAGAAGTCTCATCGGATCCATCTTATCGATGTCTATCTTTCCCGCCAGATACTCGCAGGTCTCAAATCCTATTCCTTCAACACGGATGAGCATATACGGATTATTGGAGATCTCATCGTGACAGGTCATTCCGAACATATCATATGCCTTCGAAGCCTGCTCCTCCGTTAATCCGAAAAGACGGAGCTTCAGTATCTGCTCGAGCACGGGTCTTTTTTCCGTAACCACATCGCACATGGAAAGAGCTCTTTTTTCTGATAATCCCTTGATAGCTTTTGCCATGGATTTAGGTCTTTTCTCTATCTCATCCAGGATATCCTCGCCATAATTCTCAGCGATAAGAAGACCTGTCTTCTCACCTACTCCGTCGAAGTTACTTCTTATGAACGAAGCAATAATAGGTGCTTTCGAATCCTTATCTTCGATCAGTTCGATCTTATTTGCCGTAATCTGAAGCACCCGGCCGTAAAGACCTACAACACCGCTTACTTTGTACCTTAATCCCGGAACGATGCTTCCTGCGAAATTACCCTTTACCGAGAAACCTCCGCAGTAAAATATCACAAAGCCGTTCTTTTCGAAAACGACCTTTGTAGGCAGAACAATAACGTCGGAAACAGATGTCCCGACGTCTTGTTCTTCAGGTATATATAGTTTACTTACTTCGTCTTGAGATTTCATATCTCAAGCCTAACAAACTTTTGTTTGTTAATCAACACACTTTGGTCTCAATATATTTCTTTTCGAAAAAGCGTCCCCTTTGATCGTTAATGGAATACTGCCTCACCGATAGGTTCTACCGCATCTTCGCTATAGACTTCGATCTTGATAGGCTCATTCTCGTACTGGATATCGATATACATCTCGAACGGATTCAAGAACTTATCGTCAAGATCTTTGTACTCGATCTTCTTGGATTCATCACCTTCATAGACTATGAAGTAATCAACTTTCTCGGAATCCTTGATATCGAAAACCGCGAACAGTTCATTCTCGTTGTTGTAAGTAGTAATACTTACTCCGTCCAGATCAAACTGCTTCTGCATAAGAAATCCCGTGTTACTCTTAACTTCATACACACCGTCCTTCTCGTTGATCTGAAGCATAGCCTGATTCATAGTTGAAGTACCGCTGTTCGTATTGTACTGGAACATATAGACCATATATGTCAAACCGATCACACATGCTACGCAGCAACCGACGGTAATAAGAACAACTACAAACGGAGATATCCATTTACGCAGTTTTGTTTCTGATTGGATAGCTTTGTTCAGATGCTTGTTATAGAAAAACTTATAGATGAAGTACACGATCAGTGTAACAGCAAGTGTAACAGGTAATGCTACCAGAATGAGAATTATAAATAATGCACTAAAAGCCATAACGCACCTCCTATATTCCGAATACGTCTTTAAAGTTATAGTAATAAGATCTGGTAACCTCAGTCTTTGTACCGTCACTCATATGAAGCACGAACTTCTGAAATACGGATGCCTCTATCCTTCTGATATGCTTCTTATTAATGATCGTAGAGTTACTGATCCTCAAGAACGTATCGGTGTCAAGAACAGTCTCGAGATACCTCAGACGCTCGCGCGAGTTATAGCTGTCGCCCTTGGTATGAATGACCACATCGTGGCCGAGGCTTTCTATGAAAATAATGTCTTTAACATCAACAAAAAACTGTTGCTCTTTGAGCTTGCCCTGAATATAACGAACTCCGGCATTCTTGCGGATGATCTGATACTCGGCATTAACATCATCTTCTATCCCCAACTTTTGCAATTCACTTCTGATCGGGTCATCAGGGTCAAGCATAAGTTTCAGTTTCATGTTGCACCTCACGTTCTTTAGTTTGAAAAGCTCTTCAATATCATCATACATATATATTCGCATAAAGAAACAAATTTGAGATACTTTGCAATAAAATGAGTATAACTTGCAATGAAGCCTTCTTTTTCGCGAAAAAAAGCTGTCCTCCGCGAACGAAGGACAGCATATATATCACTTGTAAAACTATCAGATACCTGCGTCAGCCTTAAGGATCTCAGCCTTATCTGTCTTCTCCCAAGGAAGTTCGATATCTGTTCTTCCGAAGTGGCCGTAAGCAGCTGTCTTCTGGTAGATAGGACGACGGAGGTCGAGGTCTCTGATGATAGCAGCAGGACGAAGATCAAAGTTCTTCTTAACGATCTCTGTGATCTTCTCATCTGCGATAACGCCTGTACCGAATGTATCGACCATTACGGAAACCGGCTTAGCTACACCGATCGCATAAGCAAACTGAACTTCGCACTCCTTAGCAAGACCGGCTGCTACGATGTTCTTAGCGATGTAACGACCCATATATGCAGCAGAACGGTCAACCTTCGTCGGATCCTTACCGGAGAAAGCTCCGCCGCCGTGACGGCCGAATCCGCCGTATGTATCAACGATGATCTTACGTCCTGTAAGACCGGAGTCACCCTGAGGACCGCCTACCACGAATCTTCCAGTCGGGTTAACGAAGAACTTAGTATCAGCATCGATAAGTTCAGCAGGAACGACAGGCTTAATAACCTGCTCGATGATGAACTTCTCAAGATCTTCATGTGATACATTTTCTGTGTGCTGAGTAGAGATAACTACTGCATCAACTCTCTTAACCTTGTTGCCGTCATACTCGACTGTAACCTGGCTCTTTCCGTCTGGACGCAGGAAGTCAACGACCTTGTTCTTACGAACAGATGTAAGCTTCAATGTGAGCTTATGAGCAAGAGATACAGGAAGAGGCATAAGTTCTTTAGTATCGTCATTAGCATAACCGAACATCATACCCTGGTCGCCTGCACCTGTATCGAGAGGATCTGTATCACCTTCTCTTGCCTCAAGGGACTTATCAACGCCCTGAGCGATATCAGGAGACTGCTCATCGATAGATGTAAGAACAGCACATGTCTTATAATCGAATCCTGAATCAGATCCGTCATAACCGATCTCTTTGATCGTATTTCTTACGATCGTCGGAATATCTACATAAGCAGATGTTGTGATCTCACCCATAACGAGTACCATACCAGTTGTACAGCAAGTCTCACATGCTACACGAGCTGTCTTGTCCTGGGCAATGATCGCATCCAAGACACCGTCAGAGATCTGATCGCAGATCTTATCCGGATGTCCCTCAGTAACCGATTCCGAAGTAAAGAGCCATTTACCAACTTTGTTTCTCATAAAAAACCGCCTTTCTTCGTTCATTCTTACCTTCAGCAAAAAAGCCTTCCCCGAAGAGGAAGGCTTCTATTATCTGTATACTTGCCTCTCATCTTTCAGGTTTCCCTGCCGGATTTGGCACCGCTGCTTTCCGCGGTTGTCGGGCTTCATAGGGCCGGTTCCCTCCACCACTCTTGATAAGTATGAACAATCAAAAATTACGGTATATTATAGTATCTATTTTTCCTTGATGTCAATAGAGCTTACCAAAATTGAGACTTTTGTCGTTTTTTGTAATTAATTACGGAAAATTGTCGACACTTTTTTGCTTCAAACCATTATAGAATACCTCTCACCACATCAACAGAACGGAGGTATAACATGAACATCGGGATAATCATTTTCGAGAAAGAAGACTATCTATTTAAACTTCTGAAATTCAGGCTATCGACTTACTTCCCTGACGGCTACATCGTAAGAGGCAATTCAGGTGGTATTAATCCTTCTGACATACCTCTGGCCAAAAAGATCCACGTCTTATATGACAGTGATCAGTACACATCAGATCAGATAAGCCGAGAATGCAGCAACATAGATATTCCCATAAGCATCTCAACCATATATAACGACGAGTTCAACAAGGGACGCATAATCGATTGTAAATACCTTGCCAGGAAGATAATGAATCAAAGCAAAGAGACTTCTTCTGTTCGAAAAGGCTCAGGCGAATCGGATTCATTCAACGGCAAGCTTATTATGATAATTTCATATGCCTACATGGATGAACGTGAGAATCTGATCGATACGGAATTCGATTATCTCAGAAAAGATTCTCATATGTGCCTTAGAATAGACCTTATGTCAGGAATAAGAATGCCTTCATCATTTTCCGGCCTTGAAAACTCTACAGGAGGAATAACCGATATCCTCCGTCTCGCGGCTAGCGAGAGCCTTGAACCCAAAGATATCATGGCTTACAGCACTCCCGGAACAAACGGGTTTATCACGCCCGGAAAACCTGTCCATACAGATGATGTCTTCGACTTTGGAATCAATCCGATAATAAACCTCATCGAGACATCAAAGGAACTGACAACAGACATCACATTTCCTATCAATGTCATTATAGTAGCCGAAGGCTTCAAGTTTAAGGATATCGTCAGGATAGCGGGCCTGGCTGATGAACTTCACTTCCTTCTTCCTGAAAGACTTCTTAAGGATTATCTGGGATTCAAATCAGAGATCGGTTCCATAACGAGATCCCTTCCTCCTGAAGTTCCCGTAACCATGCATTACTGCGACAACATAATCAAGAGTAAACGATATGAAACAACTAAGATATGATACAGAATTAATAAAAGAAAAGATCTCAAGGTACGTACTCGCTGCCATAAGAAACGAGAGCGAACCTGACGATGCCAGATTAAAAGAGATCATCGCCAACGTCATAAGTGAGGATTCCGAAAAACTCGGACTGTCACTTAACGAGAAAAGAGAACTGGCGTCAAATGTCTTCAACAGTCTAAGAAGACTCGATGTCATCGAACCGATGATGCAAGATCCTGCTGTAACAGAGATCATGGTAAATGGTCCTGACAATATATTTTTCGAAAAAAACGGAAAGCTTTTCAGATCGGAGATCAGGTTTAAAGATAAAAACTCCCTCCAGACATTAATCTCGTGCTTTTTTGCAAATTCTAACCGACCATTAAATGAAGCTAATCCTATCTCCGATCTGAGACTTCCTGACGGCTCCAGAGCAAATGCTGTCCTTCCTCCAATAGCACCTGACGGTCCTATTCTTACCATTAGAAAGTTTACGGGTATAAGACACGATATCTCTTCTTTGATCAAGCAGGGATTTATAAGCAGCGACATCGCCAAGTTCTTATATGAATGCGTAAAGAATAAAAAGACGATATTTCTATGTGGCGGTACAGGTTGCGGAAAGACAACTTTTTTGAATACGATCTCAAGCTTTATACCTAAGGATGAGCGTATCGTAACGATAGAAGACTCAGCCGAATTAAGTCTTCAGGGAATAACCAATCTGGTACGCCTTGAGGCCAGACTTCCGGGACCTGAGGGAAACGGCGAAGTAACAATAGGAACACTGATAAGAGCAGCCCTGCGCATGAGACCGGACAGGATCATAGTCGGCGAAGTAAGAGGCACAGAAAGCGCCGATATGATGCATGCACTTAATACCGGTCATCCGGGTTCCATGTGCACTGGTCATGCTAATTCATGCTATGAGATGCTTGAGAGGTTGACAGGAATGGTTATCGCAGGTTCAGGTCTTCCTTTTGATGCAGTTATATCCCAGATCTCCATGGGTATAGATCTGGTTATCCATATAACAAGAAATAAAGACGGAAGAAGATATGTGGATGAGATAAGCAGTCTCCTTCCTCCGGTTGACGGAGAATTTAAACTTATGACTTTATTCACTAACGAAGGAGGCGAGAAAATTGAACAACATTGCTCTGATGAAACACTTCAGAAGATCTCGTCGTTCAGATGATGAGGATATTAAGAGCATTAAAAGATCAACCAGGATCAAGATGCTATGGATCTATCCTATAATAGTTATACTTATTATCTTCCTGTCCTCAATGTTCATAGATAATCTTGTAGTCAGGATCATACTTTCAGTGGTCTTAAGTATCTTTCCATTTATCTCGATCACTGACAGATTGTTTTCCATGAGATATACCCATCTCAGGACTCAACTTTTGGTCCTTCTTCAATCTCTTTGTACGAGTGTCAGCAGCGGCTACACAATAGAAAGGTCCGTATGCCAGGTTCGTCCCGTAATCGAACAGACATTCGGTAAGAAAAGTACGGTAATTGAGCCGCTTATTAAACTTGAGCACAACATTAATATGCACAGAGACCTAAGCTTTGCCCTTGATTCTTTTGCAAGGGAGCTCCATTTTCCTGAGATCCTTCCCGTTTTCCATGCCCTGGGAATCGCGGGAAGGATCGGCAATAACTCTTTGGAGATATTAAGAAGCAGTTGTCAGATGATGTCGGAAATGAGTGCAGTAAAAGATGAGATCGAAGCACAGAACTCAGGCAAGAATGCAGAGGCAATGATTCTTTGCCTAATGCCGTTTGTCATAACATTTGCTCTTAATCATATGGGCGGAGACTATATATCTGAAGCTAGAAACGTACCTTTGGGTAATGTTCTCATGACCATTGCTTTTATCCTTTGCATTATCGCTGCCGCGCTCTTATTTAAATATATGACGCACGATACTTCTGTCAGAAAAAGCAGAAAATTTGAATCTGACAAAGAAGAAAAATATATACTGACAAAATATGCACTGAAGCTTTTTCCTCAAAACTTTATATCATCCAGATATGAACTTCTGAGCGCGTTGTCAAATAGCCCGCGAAAAGCATATGAACATTATCTAAAAAAGCAACTGGTTGCCTGTTCGCTATTAACCGTACTTACAGCAGCTATTCTTCTTTTGATCAATAAACCTATATGGCTGTCATTATTCATATTCATTCCGGTCTCCTATCTTAACTATCTGGATATAAGAAGAGAATGTAACTTAAGGAAAGAAGAACTGATGAGAGATCTTCCTCTCTTCTTGTGTCTGATGTCTACTCTGTTGGAGGCCGGAATGCTCCTTCCGAGAGCCATAGAAATATCTTCGGAAGCTTTTCCTAATAACAAGAGTCTTTCATTCGAGATAAAAAACTTAAGAGCCATGATCCTATCCGGTATTCCAGCTCCTGATGCAATTGAAAAACTTTCACTTAGGATCAAAGTACCTGAAGCTCAGGCTGCGCTCCTTCTCATATCAAGATACGGAAGATTAGGTTCTTCTGAAGTACTAAATCTTCTTTCACTTCAGGCTTCTGCATGCTGGAATCTGACACGAAATGCTGAAAGAAAAAAACAGGAAAGAGAGTCTCTTGGAATGATGCTTCCTATGACTCTGGATTTTATTTGTGTATTGCTCGTTGCTATGACTCCTGCAGTTATATCCCTACGTATTTAGAAAGGAGGTTTAATGAAAAAAGTTCGCAATAAAAAAGGAATGGGAACCGTAGAGATAGTCATCATCATTGCAGTACTTGTTACACTTGCTTTGATATTCAGGGAAAGCCTGATATCTTACGGTAAAAAAGTCATAGATTATTGCTTTGATGATAATAAAGTAATTGGTTCCCTCTGAACAATCTATTTAAAACACATTTATCTGTCTATAAAAATACATCCAAAATTCTAATTAATCAGAGGTAAGACTACATGAAGATCAGAAAAGGTCCCTATGGCTATTTTGCGGTATACGAGATCAAAGATATGCAACAGGTTTACAAATATGCATGGGATACAATAAAGGATCATTTGGTCGATGGCTTATTATGTGCCTACGACGAAGAAACGAGAAAAGGAAATGAGTTATTGTATGACTTTTCAGGTTTGATCAAAATAACTGAACAGGAAGCAATCAATACTGATTTAAAGACTAAGCGCAAAGCCATAGGTGATCTTTTCAATTTAATCAACAAACTGGGAGATTATCTTCTTCCGGCAGATAATCTCATACTTGATCCAGACTATATCTTTTTCGATATGGATCAGGAAAAGATCAATCTCTGTTATATTCCTCTCATGACAGAATCAACAATAGATATATCCTTATTGGATTATGGAAAACTTGAAAAGCTGCTTTCCAGTGAATTCTTCAGATCCTCACTTTCTGAAGATGAGATAACCTCACTAATTTATTCAGTCAAATCAAATAATGAAGAATTGTATGGTAAGGTAACCGAATCCATAATGACAAATACTACCGAGCCTAAAAAGGAACTGAACATCAATAAACTCAGTTTCATTCTGCTGATGATCTTTTCATTTATAACTCTCATCTTTTCTATTCTGTTTTTGGACAGGATCTGTTCTATTATACTTGGAATCATCTTTTGTTGTCTTCTGGTCAAGACTTTATATGATCACAAGAAAGATAAGGCTAAACCTGAGACCAGTGATCTATCTAAAGACAGAACACAGATATTATTTGAAAAGGATCCGGATATTCCTGATGATAACTGCAATCTGTTTTCTTTTGCTTCCATCGAATCTGTCGAAGATAAAAAGGCTTACGGAATATATGCAAGTGAAACAACGATCGGATCTGACAGATTCTTAGCGGATATTTATTTAGATGACGAAAAGATATCAGCGCTTCAGGCCAAGATACTCAAAGAAGATAACAGTTTCTTTGTTATGGATTGTTCTGACAAGAATAATACATATCTTGAAAACAGGGCTTTAGAAAAAGAAAAGCCTTACGAGATTAAAGACGGACATGAAATAAGATTCGGAGATAAAGTATTCCTTTTTAAGATCAATTAATCTTCCTTGGTTTTTAATTGTTCCAAGATACGCTTTTGCTCTTCAGTTCCATGAGACTCAACAAGATGAAGTCTGGCTTTTGCTCTGTTGATATTATCTTTACAAGCCAACTCTCTGAAATCATGGATAGTAGGATCTCTTAGGATCTCTTCATTTTCAACAATGGAATTAAAAGCTCGTTTAACATCGATATCTTCAACCCATTCAGCGGAATTACAAACGATCAATGCCATATGCTGGCTTATCTCAGCATAACCCTCTGTTATGACGCAGTATCTCTTCTCTCCGTTAATGTTAAAGGAACAGGTTCCCGGAAAAAGAGCAAATACGATAGGCATATGTCCGGACATTACACCGATGGAACCATCCTGTGTAGGCAAAGAGATACTATCAGCTTTTCCTTCGAAAAAGTTGTGATAAGGCGTTACTACGGTAACCAGTATCTGATGTTTCTTAACTTCTGCCATTATACATTCTCGTTCTTATAAGATTCATAGACATCATCGATGTCGCCCTTCATGAAGAAGTGCTGCTCAGGAATATGGTCAAGAGAACCGGAAATGATCTCGCCAAATGCTTTAACTGTCTTATCTACCGGAACATATCTTGGAGCAAATCCAGTAGAATCAGCAGTTACAAAGAAAGGCTGAGAAAGGAATTTCTGAACTTTTCTCGCTCTTGATACCATCTGTCTGTCTTTCTCAGAAAGTTCCTCCATACCGAGGATTGCAATGATATCCTGAAGTTCCTTATATCTTTGCAAAGTCTCCTGAACCATTCTTGCAACATGATAATGTTCACGTCCGACGACGTCTTCAGTAAGGATCCTTGAGAAAGATTCGAGCGGATCAACAGCCGGATAGATACCGAGCTCAACTACTGAACGTGAAAGTACGATATTAGCATCAAGGTGCGCAAACGTCGTTGCAGGAGCCGGGTCAGTAAGGTCATCTGCAGGAACATATACAGCCTGAATGGATGTAATGGAACCATTCTTAGTTGATGTGATTCTTTCCTGTAGCTCACCTACCTCATTTGCAAGAGTAGGCTGATAACCAACGGCTGAAGGGATACGACCCAAAAGTGCCGATACCTCTGAACCTGCCTGTACGAATCTGTAGATATTATCGATAAAGAGAAGAACATCCTTCTTCTTAACGTCTCTTAAATATTCTGCCATTGAAAGACCTGTCAAAGGAGCTCTCATACGGGAACCGGATGTCTCGTTCATCTGACCGAATACCATTATCGTCTTATCCAAGACTCCGGATTCTTTCATCTCACCCCAAAGGTCATTACCCTCACGGCTTCTTTCTCCGACACCGGTGAAGATCGAATATCCGCCGTGCTCGGATGCGATATTTCTTATAAGCTCAAGGATAAGGACCGTCTTACCTACACCTGCACCACCGAAAAGACCGATCTTACCGCCTCGGCTAAATGGTACGAGAAGGTCGATAACCTTGATACCGGTCTCAAGCATAGTCTCAGCAGGATACTGCTCGGTAAATGACGGAGCTTTTCTATGAATAGACCAATAATCAGCAGCCTTAACTTCTCCAAGTCCGTCTATAGGCTGACCTAATGCATTAAATAGTCTTCCTGTGATCTCTTCACCTACAGGAACCTTGAGAGGAGAACCCAAAGACTCACAATTAGCGCCTCGCATAAGGCCCTCAGTAGCATTGAAGGATACACAACGAACTATTCCTTCACCTCTTTGCTGAAGGACTTCTGCATATATTTCAGTATCTTCGTTTGTTATCTTGACTGCATCATTTATATGAGGCAACTCATTTTCGTTAAATCTGCAATCGATAACAGGTCCAATTACCTGTACTACTTTACCTAAAGCCATAATAGCTCACCTCTCGTCAAATATTATCAGCCTGCTCGGCTCCGTTAATGATCTCAGTAAGTTCGTTTGTGATCTTAGTCTGTCTTGCCCTGTTACTTAAGAGCTCGAGTTTCTTGATCATCTCATCAGCATTCTTGGAAGCATTGTCCATCGCTGTCATCCTGGCGGTCTGTTCGCTTGAATAAGCCTCCACCATCGCGCCGTATACCATAGCATTAAGATATGTATCGATAAGGAAGTTAAATACTGTTCCGGCGTTCGGACTATACTCCATCTCGGAACCTTCCTCCAAAGCTACACCCGGATCACCGATGTTTTCCGGAAGCACTGCCGTGATGGACTTCTTATCAATAGGCACGAGTCTAAGGATGATCGGCTTCATATTAATAGCCGATGCCATCTTGGTATATATAAGATAAACAAGGTCATATTCGTTGGACTGAAACTTCTCCTTGATTATCGTTGCCACTTCCCTTGCCTGATAGAAAGTCGGTTCAGAAATCGGATACGAGAACTCAGGATCAACGTTATAACCGTTCTTCTTAAGTTTTTCCTTAGCAAGCTTTCCGAAAACATAAAGCGTGTAGGAAGTTGAAAGTCCCTTGGCAGTATTATCAAGGATCTTCTGCTGAACATGCTGCTCAGTAGTCTTAACAACTTCGTTATTATAGACTCCTGCTAAGCCCTGATCACCGCTAAGTACGAAGTAAGCGATCTTCCAAGTTCCTTCTTTTTTCTGCTCGAGATTACAGTAAGGATTATCTATCTGATAATCACCGTGAAGTATTTCAAGCATACTCTCGGCACAAAGAGAGAAAAAAGGATAGACTGTCTCATGCAAAGCCCTGGAGCGTCGCATTTTTGCAGCACTGACGAGCTGCATCGCACGTGTCATCTGTCCGATATCGTCAACACTTTTTATTCTCTTTTTAATCTCATTAGGATTATCCATACTATATCTTCTTTGGTCTTACTCTTCTCTGTACTCAGTATGCTCGGCTATGAACTTCTCCTTATACTCATCGTAGATCTCATCGATCTTTGCCTGAGATTCAGGAGTAAATTCACCTGTCTTACTGATGGTCCTATACACGCCATTATAAAGAACGTGGATATAATCAAGGAAACCGTCAACAAAATCATCGATATCCTCGCGGGCAACAAAGTTCAGACGGTCAGTTGTGGCAATATAAAGAAGGACAACCTGCTCTTCCATATCAAGCGGACTGAACTGCTCCTGCTTAAGGATAGTGTTCATTACTACGCCTCGCTTCAACTGAAGCTGTGTATTCTCATCAAGGTCTGAACCAAACTGCGCAAACGCAGCCATTTCTCTTGCCTGAGCAAGAGAAATACGAAGCGGTCCGCCAACCTTCTTGATAGCTTTTGTCTGAGCTGCACCACCGACACGGGATACGGAAAGACCAACGTTTATTGCAGGTCTTTGACCGGAGAAGAAAAGTTCGGACTCAAGATATATCTGACCGTCCGTAATGGAGATTACGTTAGTCGGGATATAAGCTGAGATATCTCCTCCCTGTGTCTCGATGATAGGAAGTGCAGTTATAGAACCTCCGCCAAGATCGGATGAGAGCTTAGCTGCTCGCTCCAAAAGTCTTGAATGGAGATAGAATACATCACCAGGATATGCTTCACGTCCTGGAGGTCTTCTAAGGAGAAGTGATATCGCACGATAAGCCTGAGCATGCTTACTAAGATCATCGTATACGATAAGAACATCCTTGTGATGCTTAAACATGAACTGCTCGGCAATAGCACAGCCCGAATATGGAGCAATGTACTGCAAAGATGCCGAATCAGAGGAACTGGCGGCAACGATTACCGTATATGAGAGCGCGTCATGTTTTTCGAGAGTATTAACGGTAGAAACGATAGTACTCATCTTCTGACCTATAGCTACATAGATACAGATAACATCTTTATCTTTCTGATTGATGATGGTATCAATGGCAATTGCCGTCTTACCTGTCTGACGGTCACCGATGATAAGTTCTCTTTGTCCTCTTCCGATAGGTGTAAGAGCATCAACTGCGGTAATACCGGTCTGCAAAGGCTGGTTGACAGGTGATCTCTCAACGATAGAAGGAGCCGGTGACTCGATAGGTCTCTTGTCGTTATAACGGATGATTCCCTTACCGTCTATCGGGTTACCGAGAGGACTTACGACACGTCCCAAAAGTCCGTGTCCGACAGGAACAGAAACAGTCTCTCCTGTTCTCTTACAGATCATGCCTTCAGTAACTGTCTCACCTTTTGTAAGGAGGACTACGCCTACTTTGTCGAGTTCAAGGTTCATGGCGATACCTGTAGCACCGCTCGAGAAAGTGATAAGCTCCGTAGACTTACATTTATTGATACCTTCAACCATAGCAACACCGTCGCTTACGCTCTTTACGGTACCGACTTCGTCTATGGTAGTAACTTTAAGGAATGTCTCCTTGAGTTTTTTGGTTACACTCGTCAGTGTAATACTGTCATCAGCTTCGATCTCTTCGTCTGTAGCCCAGAGATTTTTATCAAAAAGAGCTGACGTAGGAGCTTCCTGGTACATGGAAAGAGCTTCTTCGATACTCTCCTTGATCTCTTGACCGGTAAAGTTGGAGATATCATTCTCTTTGATCTCCGACTCGTCCACAACCTTACGATTACGCTTGATAAACTCACTTATACGACCGAGCTGGCCCTTTACGCTGTAATCGTATCTGTGACCAAGAGCATAGATAGCAAAACCGCTGATGAGAGATTCATCGCGCTTAGCTTCATACTCGTAGTTCTTGATCTTGTTGATCGAGGCAAAACGCCTGATGATGAGATCGATTCTCTCATCGTCAAGTTTTTCGGCATAGACGAGCTTTATAAGGATTGTCTTATCATTGCTGTCCATCGATCTTATTCACCTCTGCATCAAGTATGCGGTTTGCGTGCTTCAGACAAAGCTCTTCGAGAGTCTGCTTAGAAACGATCTCTCCGATTACCTTCTCGGAAACTTCAACGGCGAGATCTGTAACCTCGTCCTTAACTTCTTCGAGAGCGGTCTTCTTGATCTTCTTAACTTCGTCATCAGCCTTCAACAAAGTCTGCTGAGCTTCTTCGTTTGCTTTGGAGATAATGATACTTGCCTGGCTTTCTGCATTTTCCTTGGCTTCGTTGATTATCTGAGCAGCCTCGGTCCTTGCAGCATCGATGATCTGCTTACTCTCATCGATCCTTGCCTGAGCATCCTGTTCAGCCTTCTCGGCACCTTCAACCTTATCCTTAACGAGCTTTTGTCTGTCATTAAGAAGTTTGATCATCGGCTTAAAGATGACAAACTTGATGATCAAAAATGAGATCAGAACCGTTATGATCGCGATAACAGCTGTGGACAGATAACCGCCCAACTGTTCCGGCGAGAAAAGACCCGGTTCTTCTGCAGCCTCGGCTGACAATAAGATATATTGATAAAGCATATTCTATTCCTCTTTTTTCAATATTAGTGTTTTCGAAAAATCAGAATGTAAAGATCAAGAGCAATGCCGTAACAAGGGCATAGATCGCAACTGACTCGATAAATACGATAGCTGTCAAAAGGAGTGTCTGGATCTTGCTGAAGATCTCAGGCTGTCTTGCGCCTGCCTCTACTGCCTTACCTGCTGCAAGTCCCATACCGATAGCGCCGCCCAAAGCACCGAGACCGATAGCGATTCCTGCGCCAAGTCCTGCAAATCCCTTAGGATCCATTGCGAGCAATACAGGCATAATATTAAGTAATGTGTTCATATCAAAACCTCCGAAAAGTTATTTCTTAATTATTCTCTACGGCTGCTGCCGATGTTTGTTTTTGAGCCAATTCCAAAGCTTCCTGCTTCTGCTGCTCCTTAAGAGCTTTTTTCTGAGCCTTCTTCTCTTTCTTCTCCTTGTCGAGTATCTCGGCTTCGTGAGCACCTTCGACTACTTCACCGATATAAGACATAAGAAGATAAGCAAATACCACAGCCTGAAGTATACCGTCGATGAGGTCGAACCACAGACCGAAGATAGCCGGGAATATGATCGGTGTTACTATGGAAAGGAATTCCATGAAGATAAAAGCACCGAAGACGTTACCGAAAAGACGGAGTGAGAGCGAAATAGGCTTGATGATGTAGTCAAGGATCTTAAACGGGACCATCGCAACCATAGGCGATTTAAGTGATCCCCAGAAACCTTTGATACCGACCATCCTAATAGAAGTAATGATCACGTAGATGATAGCCAACAAGGCCAAAGCTACCGGGAAAGCAATGTTCTTTGCAGGCGGTGATACATGGAACCATGAGATAACGTTACAGGAAAGAATGACCATTCCGAACGTTCCTATCATAGGTGCAATGCTCTCAGCCTGTTCTTTGCTAAGACCAAATCCTTCTGCTGATGAAATGATGAGTTCAATTAAAAACTCTACGATCGTCTGACCCTTACCCGGGATCATCTCCTTCTTTCTGATCGCGATGGCGAACAGTATGATGATGATCGCTATGGCAATCCAGGAAACAATGGTAGCGTCCGTAATAACGAACTGCTGACCGCCGACCGTGAAGTATTCCTTCACCTGAAGGATTCCATGACTTATCTCTTCTCCTATATTTCCACCCGGTATTATCTTCTCGATAAGGTGATCCAAGAAACTATGCCAGAATCTGGATAACCATGAACCAGTGGACAACACAAGATCCATATATATACCTCCCGTTTTTAGTCTTTTTTACTTACAAAGGAGCTCAGATAAAATCTGAACTCCGTCATTGGCGTTTAATAGTTTGTCTGATCGCGGTTATTTTGTACCGAACAATCTGTCACCGGCGTCACCGAGACCCGGAACAATATAAGCGTGATCATTAAGTTTCTCATCCTTGGCAGCGCAGTAGATCTTAACGTCAGGATGATCTGTCGTAAGCTTCTCAATACCGCATGGAGCAGCGATAAGGCACATGAACTTGATGCTCTTGATGCCGCGCTCCTTAAGGAAGCTGATAGCAGCTGATGCAGATCCGCCAGTAGCGAGCATAGGATCTAGGACGATTACGTCTCTGTCAGCGATATCTTCAGGAAGTTTGCAATAATATTCAACAGGCTTCAAGGTCTTAGGATCTCTGTAAAGTCCGATATGACCAACTCTTACGTTAGGGATAAGAGCCTCAAGACCGTCTACCATACCAAGACCAGCTCTAAGGATCGGTACAACAGCGAGCTTCTTGCCTGCAATAACGTTTGTCTTGGCAACAGCTACAGGTGTCTCGATCTCAACCTGCTCGAGAGGAAGGTCTCTTGTTGCTTCATAAGCCATGAGCATAGCGATCTCTGAGACTAATTCTCTGAACTCCTTAGTTGAAGTATTCTTGTCTCTGAGAATAGATACTTTGTGTTGAATCAACGGGTGATCAAATACAAATACGTTACTGTTATCCATAAGATATACCTCCTGCTCTCTATCCTCGAAAAAGTTTACCACTCATATCGAGGAAAATATACACAAAACTCTTGTTTTATATTATTTAAATAAATCTTCTTCTTGTTTCTTGATGTCGTTAACGCGAACAGCGTGTCTCTCGCCTGCAAATTGCTCATCAAAGAAAGCATCAACCATGTTAAGGGCAACACCAAGTCCTACAACTCTTGCACCCATTGCAAGAACCTGACCGTCGTTATGCTGCCTGAGCATCCTTGCCATGAATTCGTTGTTGCAAAGACCGCATCTTAAGCCCTTAAACTTATTTACTACGATGGAGATTCCGATACCTGTACCGCAGATAGCGATTCCTCTTTCAGCCTTTCCTTCCAAAACATCCTTAGCAAGTGCCTGACCGGCCTCAACATAGCTGAATGGTTCAGTGCCGCTGGTAGCACCCTCGACGATTACTTCGTAACCTTTCTTCTCGAGATGTTCCTTAACCTTGATCTTAAGATCATAACCTGCATGATCTGATGAAATTACAACCTTCATAACTCCTCCAAAAATCAAATTTTATGATGTATGTGCTTAAATGTGCACTTATTACTTGCGTAGTCACCGACGATATGACCGTTACCGAGAAGCTTGTACTTATATGAGATAAGGCCTTCAAGTCCTACAGGTCCCCTGGCGTGGAGCTTACTCGTACTTACACCTACCTCTGCACCGAATCCGAATCTGAATCCGTCAGAAAATCTCGTGGAACAGTTAACAAGACAGCAACCGGAGTCTACGGACAATGTAAACTTCTCTGCTTTTGCATCATCAGTTGTGATAATGCAATCTGTGTGTCCTGAACCGTATCTGTTGATATGAGCGATCGCCTCGTCGATTCCGTCTACGATCTTAAGGGATACAGCATAATCAAGATACTCGTGATGCCACTCTGTTACCTTATCAAATCCGTATTCAGCGCTGATCTCATCATCACCGTGCATCTCGACATTTGCTTCTTTGAATGCCTCAACAAGTCTCGGGAGGAACTTATCCTTTATTTTTCTGTCGATAAGAACTGTCTCTGTTGCATTACATACCGCAACATACTGAGTCTTTGCATCAACCACGATCTTAAGAGCCATATCAAGATCCGCATCTTCTGATACGTATGTATGGCATACACCGTCTGCATGACCCATAACTGCGATCGTTGTGTTCTTCATGATATACTGAACAAAAGCATTGGAACCCCTAGGGATGATAAGATCGATATATTCGTTCAATCCGAGCATCTCAGTAACATCCGATCTGGATGTGATGAGGCAAAGCCAACCTTCAGGAAGTCCTGAAGCTACGCCTGCATCATAAATAACCTTTGCAAGAACACCGTTGGTGTTGTTTGCTTCCGAACCGCCCTTAAGGAATACGGCATTACCGCTCTTAAGGCAGAGGCTCGCGATCTGAACGAGAGCGTCCGGGCGCGATTCGAAGATAACTCCGATAACACCGATAGGACATGTAACTCTGTATAACTCAAGTCCGTCATCAAGAGTCGTATGAAGCTTGATCTTTCCAAGCGGATCTTCAAGCTTTATAAGACTTCTGATACCTGCAGTTACTTCGTCCAGTTTCTTGTCATCGAACTTAAGTCTCTTAAGAAGAGGCAGCGAAAGTCCTGTTTCCTCGGCTTTTGTAAGATCTTCGAGATTTGCATTGATAATGGCAACTTTATTTTTGATCAGTGCCTGTGCAATATTTTCCAGAGCAGTATTCTTAAGCTCCGAAGAAGTAGTAGCCAGGATCCTTGATGCTTCCTTGGCTCTCTGTGCATTGATTGCTAGATCACTCATATGACACTTCCTCATTAGGTTTTTAATGATTATACCAAAGGCTTCACTAATTTACGTAATATATTTGTAATTTTGGAAGGTTTTTTTGGTCTTTTTCGAAAAGAAACGATGTGGGCATCACCCGTTTGTACAAAATATACAAAGAAGTCCCGATTATGTAGTTTTTGAGTCAACATTGCGACAATACAGACACATTATCCACAATCAAAAATGTGGATAATGTGGATAACTTCGTTGATAACTCTAAGACAACTATTCTATTTTTGGATGCTGGTCAAAGCCTTGAAACAAGGGCATTTCAAAAAACACTTGACTTTTTTCTCAAAACAATTACGAGAATGTTACAGAAATGTTAACGCGAATTATAAGGCTTTACGGCAGAAAAGAACAAAATTTCTCAAACTTTGTGTCCACCACTCGCGGACACAAAAAACTCATTTTCGACATGCATACTACAATATCGCGCATTTCGCGATTGACCTTGCTAGAAACCTTCTTCTGGCTTATAATCTCGTTACTGTTTTAAAGGAAAAATATACTATGAAAATCATTATTACCGCACTTTTCGGATTGGAAAGCCTTGTTAAGGAAGATCTCCTTTCTATCGGCTATCAGAAAGAAAACATTACCGTAACTGACGGAGTTGTTACTTTGGATGTGGATGAGAAAAATCTGGCATCTGATGTTGCTGCGGTAAATATGTGGGTCAGACGCGGCGAGCGTGTCTTTTTCGAGGTCGGAACATTCAAGGCCGAGACATTTGACGAATTCTTTGAAGGAACCGCCAAACTTGACTGGAACGAGTTCATCCCAAAAGATTATGTTTTCATCGTCAACGGTTTTTCCAGAAAATCCAAATTATTCGGCATCAGCGCCTGCCAGAGCCTATCGAAAAAGGCTATCGTTAAAAGTCTTCTGTCTTCAAGAGGACTTCCAGAAGGCGCTTCTGTTAACGAAGACAGAACAAAAGGTGAAGTTCGCATTCAGTTCGGTATCGTCGAAGATCAGGTTCGTTTCATGATAGATACTTCAGGCGACGGTCTTCATAAGCGAGGATACCGTCCGCTGACCCACGAAGCTCCTATTAAAGAGACTTTGGCAGCCGGAATGATCTCACTTGCCCACTATAAGCCTTTTGATATCGAAGCTTTGGTGGACCCGTTCTGCGGAAGCGGAACTATTCTTATCGAAGCTGTCTTGATGGCTCTTAACATAGCTCCGGGCAAGAACAGGCATTTTTCTTATGAGACTCTTCCCTACATCGGTCCTAAAGCCTACGATATGGCTCGTGAAGAAGCCCTGAGCCTTGAAAACAGTGACCCGATCGATGACATATTCTATTTCGGATCCGATATCGATCCAAAAGCGGTCTCAAATGCCCGTCAGAACGCTAAAAACGCCGGTGTTGAATCATTCATAAGATTTGATGTTGCCGACGCCAAGGACAGGACTATCGAAGCACTTAATAAGCTTACATCCTTTGACCGTCACCTGATCATAACAAATCCGCCTTACGGCAACCGACTTCTTACACAGGAAGAAGCCGATAAGATCTACAAGATGATAGGTTTTAACTATCTGACAAAAAAAGGACTTTGCAAGAAAGGCGTCAGGCTCTCGGTCATAACTCCTGACGATTCCTTCGAAAAAGCCAACAGAGCTAAGGCAGACAAGCGAGTTAAACTTTATAACGGCAACACAAAGTGCCAGTTGAACAATTATTTCAAACTTGATAAGAGTCTATGATAAAAAAAACCTCAAAGCGAATGTTCGCTTTGAGGTTTCTTATTAGACTCATTTCGTTTTTCCCGTTTATTGTAAAAGCCTATTATCCTACAGGTGTAACGGATTCATCCCATTCATAATGATTTACGATTTTCAGAAGTTCAGTCTCCGGATCATAAGTGATAACCGCATCAGACGGACATTGAGTGTTTCGATTATCCTTATATGTAATGATGCCGTCTGCTTCACTTACCTTGTCATAACCGATCTGATCTATGATCTCCTGAGAAGCTAAATAGCAATCGATACTGTCGTATGATGATTTTCCTTCTTTCCAGGCGTCTATTCCGTTGTAAAGATAAGCAACTGCCAGATTTTGGTCATCAAAGAAACCTTCACCATAAAGGACCTTTGCGTTCTCCTCAGCGGTAGTCAGGGTATAACCATCATCAAGAAGTTTCTGAGCTTCAGCCTTAAGGATCTCATTGGTTATTTCATCCGCAGATTCGACCATTTTAAGTTCCGGATAATCAGTTGATGTATAGAATGCATCGTAGTCATAGAATTTCATATAGTTCTCATCAATTTCGATGTTCTGATCAGGAACCCACTCTGAATAATCGAAAGTAACAAAAGCACTGTCATCGTCTTCAGGATCAGCAACATCTTCGGTTTCCTCTTCTTTATCTTCCTCTTCTGTAGTTTCGGTTGTTGTTGTTTCAGCTGTTGTATCCTTAGTGCCCTCAGTTTCCTTAGCTTCAGCCTTGTTACATGCACCGATGAGCATAATAAGAGCCAAGATCGGTACAAGCATTTTTAATGTTTTTCTCAGTTTCATTTTTTTCCTCCGAAAAGTTTTCTTGTCGTTTTACCGACATTTATTTGACGAAGTGTTTTCTTATCCTGTTGCAATATTTTTTCTTTGCCACACTTTTACCGCATATTAAAAGGGCACCCTATAACAGGTGCCCTTAGAAAACGCAAAAGTCGCAGACTTTTTAAGCTTTAAATGATGCTGTCGGCTTAATACCTGCTGCTACACAAAGTCCCTCAAATTCCTTCGAAGAAACAAATCCGTTGAATACAGATTCTCTTGTAGCACCGTTATTGAGTTCTTTTACCCAGAACGCCTTACCGTCTGCCTCTGAATCACGATCAAGGAAGATCTTGTACATTACTTCGACAAATTCCTCATTGCTGAGATTCTTGTTGGAAAGCTCAGGGCTGAAGATAAATCCGTAAGATACGTCTCTACCGTTTGAACCGTTCTTAAGTTCACCAACCCAGAAATTAAATCCGTCCGGATCAGGATCTCTGGACAACGCCAAAGTATAAAGTCTTGTAATGAAGCCTTCTGCCTTTGCCTGATCGAAAGCAAGGTTATAAGTCGAATTGCTGGAATACGTTGTCTTCTTAACCTTATATGTATCACAAAGCTTGTTGAACTCAGTAGAATTAAGGAATCCTGCGAGTACAAACTGTCTGGAGAAGTGCTCTTTCTGGAGCTGATCAAGCCAGTACTGAAGTCCCTCAGGTTCAGCCTCTCTTCCGAGACATGTAGTGTAAAGTCTCTTAACGAATTCTTCGTCTGACAGGTTCAATCCCTGGAACTCTGCACTGTTATAGAACTGAGCAGCAACATCTTGACCTGAATCTGTCTGAGTAGCAAGCTGGTTGATCCAGAATCTCAATCCGCCGATATCATATTCTCTTCCCATGAAGCCCGTATAGAGTCTTTCAACAAAAGGCTTGATAGTCTTAAGATTTACATCGACCTTATCTGTATCGACATATGTTCCAGCATCTACACTGTAGAGATTGAAGAAGTCATGACATTCCTTACTTGCAGAGATGATCTGATAAGGATAAAGGATGCTATAACCCTCACTCATAAGACCCTGGTAGTACTTCAATCCGTCTGCATCAGGATCACGGTTGAGGAGTACCTGATATACGAGTTTGATCTGATCATCTGTAGAGAGATTTCTCTTCTGATACTCAGACTTATCAAACAATGTAGCGATTACTGCTACAGGATCTTTTCCGTCAGCTACCTGCTTATTGAGAGCGTTGAGTTCATCATTTGATGGTTTTCTTCCGATGATAAGCTCATGAGCACGGAAAAGAAGCTCGTTTGCTGCATTCTCCTTTGTAGGGAGCGGACAAGCCTCAGAAGGCATATCCTTATAAACAGGAATGATGAATGTAAGCTCTGCATTTACGAGACCTGATTTATCGTAAGCACCGAACATCCTCTTTGCTTCTGCGGTTGCAGACGTTGTAGCTGTCATGTACTGGTGATAACAAGTCTTTGTTGCAGACTTAGGAGATACATTAAATCTCATGAAATAGATAGTGTTCTGACCCTTTGATACGTAGAAATCACTGATCCATCTGGCACCACCGATAATGGAGTCACCCTGTGTATCCCACGGGATCAAATACTGCTTGTTATAAGCAGAATCCTTAACGCCGTTACCGAACTGAGCGAATTTAAGTCCGACATAAGCGGAATTAGTAGCATCTGAATAAGCACCGATATTGTAGAAGTTATAGAAACCGGAAGCTCCGTTTGAAGATGTACTTCCGTTGGATCCAACCTCCTGAACTGATCTTGCAGCGAGGAAGATCGGGTTAACGGATGACTCATAACCTGCAATAGTAAAGAGCTTGCAGTATTCAAGTGTAGAATCAGCATACTTACCGGAAGCGTTATTCATAAATGTGCCTGCAAGTACTTTTGAAACGTACTGATCAGGGTTGGTAGGAATAGCTGAATTTCCGTATGAAAGATCGAGGAACTGGAAGATTCCGTCATCATTAAGGTTGTTTCTAGGATCAAGATAATATGCAACCAAAGGTCTTGAAGCGTTTACCCAGTTAGGTGAATCGATAACCTTATATGTGTTAGTTGCAGGATCATAAGCATCGGATGCCTTAGACTTCCAAGAATTATCAGCTGTATTCTGAACAAGAGAACAACCGCTTCTTGTCTCAAGGTTCAATACTTCGGTCCAATCCTTAGGACATGTCTCTGCAATAAATTTCCACTTAGGGTGCTTCTCGTGAAGAGCTCTAAGTGAAGCTTTATAGCTTTCAGGGAAATCCTTGATCTGCTCTTCAAAACTCTTATCTGTATTTGTCGGAGTCGGAGTAGCAGTTGCTGTTGGTGTCGGAGATGCTGTAGTTGTATTCGTATTTGAGATCTTTACGAAAGATTCTGCTATATAGCCCGAATACTCCGTATTATTAACGGTGACCTTGATCTTACACCATTTGGAAGAACCTGACGTATCTCCTGATTTAGCACTGACCGTATCTTCTACCTTAAGCTTTGTGGCATTAGGAATAGAAACAACGATGTCAGACTTTGTAGTCGGTTCTTTTCGAACATTTACCGTGGAAGTGACATTAACGACTTCACCATCCTTGGTATCAGCACGGAGTGTTGAATTAGGGGCGATAAACACAACCGTGGAGAGTATCAGAAGCAAACTACACAATATCAGTGTAGCCTGTCTGATTGCATTAGACTTTCTGGACATGAGTAATTTCCTTTCATATTTGCTTCCATAATAATCACGATTAACTAAATAATATTGTTGCATTCTTTTAAAAATATTCAACCGTTATGGTATCCTTTTATCGAAAGGTGGGATATTTATGCAACAAAGAGTCGCTGTCATCGGCGTTATCGTCGAAAACAAATCATCCATAGATGAACTGAATCACATCATTTCCGAGTATTCTGAATACATTGTAGGAAGAATGGGAATTCCTTATCACAAAAGAGGAATAAGCATTATCTGCCTTTCTGTTGATGCACCTCAGGATAAGATAAGTGCTTTATCAGGAAAGATCGGAAAACTTGAAGGAATATCGGCAAAAACTGCTTATTCCAACGCCGTTTTCGAAGACGTTTGATTATTTTATATAAATATGTTATAACCTTTTCGACTAAAGAGAAAGAACGGTTCTGACTCTGAAGAAAGGATAATTGAATATGTACGATCCAAAATCGCTGAAGGCTGAAGACTTCATCAATCACGAGGAGATCTTAGAGACCCTTGATTATGCTGAGGCCAACAAAAATAATCTAGAATTAGTTGATTCCATATTAAAGAAGGCAGAAGAGAGAAAAGGCTTGTCACACCGTGATGCGTCTGTTCTTTTGGCATGTGAGGACGAAGAGCGTGTACAGAAGATGTATGCTCTCGCCGAGCAGTTCAAAAAAGACTTCTACGGCAACAGGATCGTACTCTTTGCTCCGTTATATCTTTCAAACTACTGTGTTAACGGCTGTGTATACTGCCCTTACCACATGAAG
>JAGCGK010000198.1 GCA_017649645.1 Clostridiales bacterium
AAGGCACTATAATTGTCTTCAAATAAATACCGTCATATGTACCGTTATAGAACTGTACAAATAACGGGAATTCTTCTTAAAATACAGTCATCAGTACAGTTCTAAGAAACTGTATTTATCACGGGGAAAACGGCGGAAATACCGTCATATGTACCGCTATAGAACTGTACAAGTAACGGGAATCCAAAAGAAAAAAGCAAAAGAATGGGGATGCCCCAAGTGAGTTAAATCACTTTTGAGACATCCCCCGTCAAGTTCATCTAAGAGAAACGATCAGTTCTTTTTACATGCATCAGCACTCTTCCCAATCGGTATCAAGTGTAGTGCCCCAGATATGGTATTTCTTGCAGACAGGAGTATCGAAGTGCTTCGAGAAGATCGTGCTCCATGCACCGAAGAATACTGCATCCTTAACGTGCAGTGTGATATCTGTTGCACCTGCCGGAATATCCAGTGTCTTTGTAACACCTGCAGTGATGGAATCGGATTCCTGAGACATCCTTGTTCCGTTAAATGTGTAATCAAGAGTGAACTTAGCAACATAAGCACCTGTGCTGTATACGGAGATGTATCCTGAATCACCGTTTGCCGCTGCGGACAGACAAGGAGCACCTTCCTTAGCCGGAAGAAGTGTATGCTCTGTCTTGCAGTTGCTCCAGTTGTAGATATCAAACGAGTATGTCTTCTGATCGATGATATATTTAAGAGTGATATCCACATATACCCTGCAGGAATTGAAATCAACACCCAATGTTCCTTCTACTCCTGCACCCAAAACACTGGCATCGATCGTAACCTTCGGATTATTAGCGTCGAGATGTGCATTGATAAGATGGATGCCCCAGATGGAGAGCTCGATATAGAAGTAAGACTGGGAATAGTCGCTTGTATCAAGATGAACATCGATGTTGTAATCGAACGGTCCGAAGCTTCCATGGATGGCGCTCAAAGAATGAGGTGCATCCTGGACGTCAGAAGCCTTGATCGTCATAGCATCATTGACAAGTGACTTCTTAACTGTAAGGTATCCGCCTGTTACCTCAACCTGAACCATAACTATTCCCGCATAGGAATTACCGTCGATCTCTACGGTTGCAAATCCGTCATAGTTGATCGTTCCGACCGGAGCAGGATTACCGTCGATCTTTATAGGTGCTGACAACGGCCACACTATCGCGTTCATAAATGCCATTGCGTTTCCGATCGATGCCACTTCAATGTTGCTTGTTCCTTTGTTAGTTGTAACTTTAATGATCATATATTTAATTCTCCTTTTCCTTTTTTTGATCAATTCAGCCCTCTTTTTGAGAGGCTTAAAAAGCGGGTTCAAATTGAGTTTTCCCCCTGGTTTGCGTAGCGTACCCCCGTCGCTACATGATTACGGTCCCCCTTTCATTTCTTTTTAACACTTCAAGCGCAGCATTAATGCATTTAAAACCGGTTTTGTGCGCTTAATGATCCTTCAAATCTTTATTGTCATATTACGGACATCGTATCAATTCAACTGATTTAGCTCTGATATCTGGTTAATCGAGGTTTACGACTTCTTTACTCATGTATTTTTGAGAAAGATCATCTTTTCGTTGTATTGTCTAATTGTAGACATTAACATTTGTGAATTCGGTATATGAGCAAATCCCTTTTTAAGCTGAATAAATGGATGGGATTATGCGCTTTTTCGAGAAGAAAAGAAGGCAACAAAAAGATCCCCTGAGGGAAATCCTCAGAGGATCTTCTGGTGTTTTTCAGATCACATTATTCAGCAAGTTCGATAAGGAGATTATCGAGGTTGAATGAATCTGTTGTGGTTGTCTCAAAGTAGAGAGTCAGTGTGTCGTATCCGCCAGGAACATCACAGTAACCGTCAACTTCGATCCACTCGTCAGAACCTGTCGTGATGGTCTCGATGTTCGGCCACTCGCCGTCGATATCGAGAGTCATCTTGGTCTGCGGAGCTGCGGATCTTACTGCGAATGAGTAGTGGATCTTCTTGCCGACGAAACCGGAGATATCAACGGAGTATCCGTCGTATGTATCAACACCGCCTGTGCAGAAAAGGCTCTTGGATCCGTCAAACGGATCGGAGTCACCTACACCTACCGTAGCGGAGAAACGAGGGCCTCCGACAAACTTGCCGTCTTCGTAATCTTCGTAGATCGTTGATGTGTCTCTTACGATCTCGACGTAGTCAGCAGGCTTTTGAAGTTCTTCACCTGTAACTGCTGCGACTACACCCTTAAATGCAGTCTTCTGTGAAAGGTCGTCAGCGAAGAGCAAAGGCTTATCTGCGGACTTCCATGAGAGGTTATCGCAGATACCCCATACTGTTACGCACTCGAGCGGCACACCTGACTTCTTCGCATCGATGAATGCCTTGAAGAGCTTGTTGAAATATACGCCCTGATCGTACTCGCCGTTATTGTTGTTCGGCATGGAGATGTCGAGCTCGGTTACGTTAACGACGAGACCTAAGTCAGCGTACATCTTCATTGCTTCGATGAAGTAATCAACGCCGGTTGCCGTTGAGATGTGACCCTGCATTCCGACACCGTCGATATTGCCTGCAGCCGCGATCGGCTTAAGGTATTCGATGATGGTGTCGCGCTTGCCGTTCTGGTAGCTGTTGTAATCGTTATAGAAGAGCTTGACTCCGTCCGGAGCATACTTACGTGCATACTCGAAAGCCTTCTCGATATAGTCGTCACCGATGATCTGCTTCCACTCGCAGTCACGAAGGATACTGCCGCCGTCTGCAACAGCTTCGTTAACTACATCCCATGCGTAGAAGACGCCCGGGTAATTTGTCTGGGCCCACTCGAAAACACTCTTGATGTAGTTCTCCATACGCTTGAGCATGAGGTCACGATCTACGAAATCCTTGTTGATGTCGTAGTCCACATGATAAAGCCATGCAGGTGTCTGTGAATACCATACGAGTGTATGGCCGCGGACAACGATGCCGTGCTCCTTACAGTAATCGAGAGTTTCCTTTAAGTGATCGAACTTAACCGCTGGACTCTCGTTATACTTCGAAAGATCGCTGACGGATGTCTCATAATCGAGGATGCTGTCAGGCTTAAGTTCGTTCTCGAAAGTGATAGCATTAAACTCTTTTGTTACGAGCTCGATGTAGTTCTGATTCTTGTTGCTGACAAATGTCGTAGGGATAGCACATCCGAACTTGAAGTAGTCAGCGTACAAAGTCTTAAGCTCAGGGTAATCAGCGATGTTCGCATACTCGAGCTTAGCGAGAGTTGAAGGATCAACGTAATCACCTACAACGTGCACTTCGAATTCCTTAACATAGATGTCGTCGACACCGCTTGCTTCAATATAGAAGAACACGTTCTCGGCCTGCTCTGAGATCTCGATCTCCCCCTGGATCTGTGAGTAGTAACCTGATGATGTGTTGCCGGTTCCGATGGTGGTGTAGGCGGTCGTGCCTGCGAGGTCATACTGAAGTGACAGGCTGCATGTCGGGTTGGCGCTCTTTACGCTCGCCTTTACCTGGACCTTGTTACCTATGAACTTGTCACCTTTAAAATTGACGCCGTTCCAAGCATCGGTTCTGTTAGTGATCTTGAGCTCCCCATCTTTGACTTCGAGTTTTGTGGAATCGCCTCGCGCGATGGCAGGACCTTTTCCTTTTTCGAAGCTGATGTCGATGTAAGGGACGCCGTTTTCGTCGATCTGTACGCCGTCATCATTCTTGTTACATGCGGCTAAGACCGACAGAGCCATGCTCAAAACGAGCACCAGGCTCAGAAGTTTAAGGATCGTTCTATTCGTTATGTTACTCACCTTACCTGACTCCTCCTTCATTTATGATATTTTTCATTGCCCGCGATCTTGAAGCCTCTGTAGAGCTGCTCCAGGATAACGAGTCTTGTCATCTGATGTGTGAGGGTTATCTTACCAAGGCATATCCTCTCGTTTGCTCTTTTTGTCAATTCCTCGAAAAGTCCGTTGCTGCCGCCGATCACCACCGTAAGTGTTGATCCGCCTTTTTCAAGGCCCGTCATGAGTTTGTCGGAAAGTTCTTCGGAAGTTAAAAGTTTACCGTGAAGGTCGAGGACCCATACATGATCTGAATCCGAGATCTTGGAGAGCATCAGTTTGCCCTCTTGCTCGAGTGCTTTTGCTACAGGAAGTGAATCGGGACTGTCAGGTACTTCGACAAATTCGACCTTGGCATACTTAGACAAGCGCTTCACATACTCAGCGATGCCGTCATTGAGCCATTTCTCTTTTATCTTACCCGCACAGACGATCCTTATCTTCATTGAAATACCACCATCGGACTTGAAGGTTCATATCGCTTTGCGACGGACAGGTGATAATCTTTTTCGAGCATGAGACCAAAGCCCATGAGATAATCAACTACCGTGCCGAGCGCGACCTCGGGAACATTATTGTTTTCGCTTAAATGACCGAGCATGAAATTTCTGGTCCCGCTGTCGATCAGGTCCTTTATCATCTTCGCGCAGTCAACGTTGCTTAGGTGCCCGTAAGGCCCTTCCACGCGCCTTTTAAGGACGTAATCATATGGTCCCGTCAGGAGCATCTCGAGGTCATAGTTGGACTCTATCAAAATGCCGTCGACACCAAGAGCCATATCGCGGATCTCGTCGGTCACGTGACCTAAGTCAGTCATGATCATCACGGACTTGTCCTCGCAGCAGACCTTGAAGCAGACGGATCCAGCGGTGTCGTGTGGAGTCCTGCAGGCTTTAACGATGACATTTCCGAACGTTATATCGTCCTCGATAACGTGCTCTAATGAAGGATCATGCTCTTTCTTGCATGTATAAAGAAAACCGCGCATGGTATCATCCGTGGCATATATATCTTTGTTGTATTTTCTCATGAAAACATCCGCCCCGGCGATGTGGTCGGAATGAGCGTGTGACAGGAATACCGCGTCGATGTCGTTAGGATCCGTGCCCACCTTCTCGAGAGCCTCAACGATCCTCTTACACGAGATACCGCAGTCAAAAAGGAGCTGCAGCCCCTCGACCCTTACCAGTATCGAATTGCCGCTGCTTCCGCTGCAAAGAGGGATCATCTCAAATCGTGATGTCATATGATCATGCCTCTCCGTCGTTATCGAAAACAGGTTTTTCCACTCTCTCGATATCCGCACCGAGTGACGTCAATTTCTCAATGATATTCTCGTATCCTCTGTCGATCCTGCTCGCATATCCGATGTAGCTTACGCCCGGTGCCTCAAGCGCAGCGCAGACAAGTGCAGCTCCCGCACGAAGGTCTGTAGCTGTTACGCATGCAGGCTTAAAGGAATCAACTCCGCTTACGAGAGCGACTCTCTCGATACAGTTGATGTTAGCGCCCATCTTCTGGAGCTCGGCAACATACTGGAAACGAGTCTCCCATACATTCTCATGCATCTTGCTCATGCCGCTGGCAAGGCACAAGAGAACAACTGCCTGCGGCTGAAGATCTGTAGGAAATCCCGGATAAGGAGCTGTCTTGAAGTTCGTTCCTTCGATCTCTGCATCCGGTTCTTTATAAACTCTGATGGATTCATCATCCTCTTCAACGGTGTAGCCCATTTCACGCATCTTAGCTGACAAAGGCTCCATATGTGTAGGGATGAGATTATGAATAGTAACGTCACCGCCTGTTACTGCTGCGGCGATCATATATGTTCCTGCCTCGATCTGGTCAGGGATTATCGAATAAGAAAAGTTTCCGGGGAGCGTCGGAACGCCTGTGATCCTTATGGTGTCAGTACCTGCACCCTTGATCTTCGCACCCATGGAGTTAAGGAAGTTCGCTACGTCAACGATGTGCGGCTCTTTGGCTGCATTGATGATCATCGTAACGCCCTGTGCCTTAGTAGCTGCGAGCATAACGTTAATGGTAGCTCCTACGCTCGCGATATCAAAGAATACTCTTGCACCGTGCAAAGGATTAGCTTCGAGCTTGATGATACCGTTCTCGATGTCACGGGCATTAGTACCCTTGGCGCCCATTGCCTTAAATGCTTTGAGGTGATAGTCGATCGGTCTTTGTCCGAAGTTACATCCGCCCGGCATTCGAAGATATGCCTTGCCGCAGCGTGCAAGAAGCGCACCGAGAAGATAGTATGAAGCTCTGATCTTCGATACTTCCGGTCCCGTTGCAGTATATGTGTTGATAGTCGTAGGATCGATCCTCAAGGTATACTTGTCGATCTCTTCAATAGTGGCACCGATGGTCCTGCAAAGTTCCACCATTACCCTAACGTCGGAAATATCCGGCACATTTTCCAAAATACACGGACCGTCCAGCATCATGGATGCTGCCAATACGCCCAATACGGCGTTCTTGCTGCCGCTGATAGTAATATCACCGCGAAGCGGCTTACCACCATTTATTCTATATGAATACACTTTTATCTGTTTCCTTCGTCGTTGTTCTTAGCGATCTTATCCTCGATCGCGCTGGCCTCATCCAGGACCTGCTTCACCGCAGATCTTATAGGCTCAGTTTCCTCACTGCCCTTAATCTTCTTAGGCGAAGATTTTTTCTTCCCTTCAAACAATCTTCCGCTTGTACCATTATACAGTTTTTTCTCGGAATTTGGGTGAATAACTGTCTTGTCTTTGTCCTCCAGACGCACAAAATCGCCATTGTTTACATTTTGTTCGTCTTTTTTCGTGACGTTCTCAATTATTTTTGTCTGTTTCATGCTCTGCTGGACCACAGGCTGCATAAGAAATTCCTGAACTTCCTTCTTCTTCTGGCGCTCGAATTCCTCCTGCTCCCTCGCGATCCGCTCGTTCTGCTCCTCGATCTGAAGCTCCAGCATACTCTTCTCGTACGCCTCCAAAACCTCCGTCGCATAGGCATCAGCCGCCGCTTCCTCAGCCTCGGTCATCTCGTTTTCTTCCTGAACCTCAGTCTCTATGACCTCGTCTTCCTCTATCTCCTCTTCCTCGTCGCCATAATCTTCTTCATCCTCATCATCGAAAACATCCACATACGTAAGTTCTTCGCACAGATCCTTGAATCTGTCGTCACCGAGCAACGAGATCAACTTGATCTCGTCAGATTCATTGAACTTCTCGCCCGTCTCGTCGATCCTCATCTCTTCAGCTGTCTTAACGATGTCGTTATAGCCCTTGGATCTTGCAGCTTCGATCTCTTCCCTGAAGAAGAAATCAGTTACGGCTTTATAATAAGGGATCTCGGATATGACTCCGTCTTTTGCATCTTCATAGATCCTCTCAAAGCAGCTTTTTGCCGTCGGCAAAAAGAGCGTGAAAGAAGAACCGGAATTAAGCTTTGATACGATACTTATATTTCCGTCGTGATTTTCCGCGATCTCTCTTGCGATCGCCAAACCTAAGCCGGATCCGCCCACATCTCGTGAGCCGGAATTATCAACTCGGTAGAATCTCTCAAACAGATGATCGATGTCTTTTTCAGGAATGCCTCGACCGTTGTCATCCACCTGAATGCCTATCTTATCGGCAGTTGTAACAATGTTAATCACTATTTCGTTAGGTTTATCCTTGCCGTCATAGTCGATATATTTGACCGCATTGGTCAAAAGATTCGTAACGACTCTCATGATGAGTCTGCTGTTACCGAATCCCAGAGGATAAGCCGCATTTTTCGGAGAAACGATCCTTACCTTGTCTGCATTCGGGTAATCATTCAAGTTGGATATAGCCTTTTCGACCATAGGAAAGACTTCGAAGATCCTCATCTGCTTTGTCTGTGTACTCATGGAAAGCACAAGGAAATCCTCGACGATATCCTGCATCCTTATGGCATTAGCGAGGATCCTGTTTCCCCACTTCTCTATCTCATCATAAGTCGGTTTTTGCGGTGATCTTAACTTCTGAACAAAGATCTCTGAAGCCCTGATTACCGTAAGAGGTGTCTTGAGCTCATGAGATACGTTTGCAGCGAGGTCTTTTTGTCTTCTCTCGTCATCTTTGATCTGTGTGATGTCTTCTACGATAACGATATCAAAGACTTCGCTCTCCGGAGCCTCTGCTTTTTCGTCCTCTACCTCATAATCGACGGTCCTTTTCAAGATCTTGATCTCATAGATCTTGTTGTTGACCATGTAATTGGATCTTACGAGGTCCGCACCGTTTTCGATAGATACAAGATAATCGGATTTAAGGTGATTATCCTTGTTGTCGTATCTGTCCAGGAATATATTAAGGTCGCCCGGGATCTTGCCGTTATCGATAAATCCCGCGAACTCCGTTATGGTGTTATTACTGTATAAGACTCCGTCCTTGCCGTACACGATGATGCCAAGACCGACATTCTCGGCAATGGACTTCTGGATCGTACCCATGTGCCTTTCGGACTCAAAAGCTTCCTCGTAGTCTTTCTTTAAAGATCTGTTTCCGAGAAGGTAACCGACCATTATACCTACTGCGAGTGAAAGACAGCAGATCAGCAAAATAAGCCAGAGGTTCTGTTTAAGAGCCTCCGGTATATATTGAGACAGATTGATGATAAGAAAATACATTATTTATTCAAGATCCTTAGGGAATGAATAACCTGATCCTCTTCTTGTAAGGATGTACTTAAACTTGGACTGATCCGGTTCGATCTTCTCACGTGTTCTTCTGACTGTAACGTCAACAGTACGCTCATCACCGAGATAATCGTACTCCCAGACCTTGTTCAAAAGTTCGCTTCTCTTACATACACGGCCTGCATTGCTCTCAAGATACTTAAGAAGCTGGAACTCACGGTTTGTAAGATCACATGATTCATCAAAACGGTATGCCTGCATTGCATCGAAATCGATAATGAGCTCACCGCCGCAATATACATGACGGTTCTCATCGCCCTGATTTTTGGAAGCATCACCCTTGGAAGGATAAGATGCTCTACGAAGAGCTGCCTTGATACGTGCAACCAAAACGCCAGGCTCAAAAGGCTTGGCAAGATAGTCATCAGCACCGATCCTCAGTGCCTCGACCTGATAGTCTGTAGCATTTCCTCTTGCAGTGAGGAAGATAATAGGAGTGTTATAGTTTGCGTTTCTGAAATCTTCAGTAAACTGAAGTCCGTTATAATCCTTCATCATCCAGTCAAGAACGATAAGGTCAGGATCGAGCTCGGTAGCCATCTTGAATCCTTCTCTTCCGTCTGTTGATGAAATTGTCTCAAAGCCAAAAGTGTTAAGAACGTCTACAATAGAATCAACAATTGCCTGTTCGTCGTCGACTATAAGTATCTTGGCCATGGGAACCTCCTGATCTTTTAATTACATATTAATAAGTATAACACTAATATTACAAAAAAAAGCAATAACAATCATAGAGCATAAAAAAAGGACCAACCTGCGTTTATTCGCAAGTCGGTCCATATAATCCGGCAGCAACCTATTTTTCCGAGCCGTCTCCAGCTAAGTATCTTCGGCACCATTGAGCTTAACTTCTGTGTTCGGGATGGGAACAGGTGTGACCTCAAGGTAATAACCACCGGAATGGTTGAGAGTTTTGTAC
>JAGCGK010000199.1 GCA_017649645.1 Clostridiales bacterium
ATATTTACCAAATAATTCAGCCTCTTCTTTATCAATATGGTTTTATGGTTCGATGGAGAGGTTGGAAATACAGAGTTCTTTGCCGAGAGATTTGATGACAAAATACACGAAATCGATCAGACAGAAAATAAGAAGATCTTTCCTTCAACTATCGCCACATTTGAACATGATATTGAAGAGATCGCTGACAGTGTAGAATAAGATATGTTTATGTTGAGGTTACAATCTGTCCCAATTTTTGTTAGCAGGTTTGTTTATCAGTGAACGATGTAGTAGATGAACTCTCCCAGGTTTGTGCCTGATGTGAAGCAGACCTTAAAAAGGACCAGAAGGCCGAGAACGGCTGCTACTACCATGTATTCTCTCTTGGATTCAATAAAGCCCATTAGTTTTCTGATGTTGCTCATTAAGATGATCATTTTCTTTTCCTCCCCCGGAAATCTTTTATGGTCTTATCTTATCGGCCCGGGATTAATTCATCGCTAAGCGGTGTTTAAGAAAAGTCACAGTAATGTTAAAGACTATGTTAAGACGTATAGACGGCTGACGATGCAACAAAAATGCCTCCGTTTATTCACATTATTGTATTCTGCAGATGTTAGTATTATTTTATATTTTCGAAAATGAGAGGTATATGAAATGAAGAGAATCAAACTTAGAAAGGCCGTATTGGCACTTGTTATTGCCATGTCGATCTTCGGGTCGGCAGTTGCGTTTGGCGGATGCGCACAGCCGATTCCTGGTAGCGGCGCAGACGGTGATCCTTCCGAAGAGGAAGCGGAAGAGGATACGACCGAAGAAGAGACGACTGAGGAGACCTCTGAGGAGACTGAGGAGTCCGCTGAGGAAGAGATATCCTATCAGGTTGATCCCGATAAGTACGAGAGCGAGATGATCAGGAATTACATCATCGAGAATTCGGACAATGAGTTCCTGGTATTTGATGACCTTAGTGATAATACCATGATAGATGGTATGCAGGAAGGCTTGTTCGTACAGGATCTCTCGACCAATAACACTATCGAGTTCTTGAAGTTCGACAGTATGGACACAGCCTTATACCAGACCGAGATCCTCGATCAAGATACTACAGAGAATGAAGACGGTTCAGTAGTCTTCAACTTTGTCGGTTTTGATTACAGCGTGATCATAACCGTATATCCGGACGGAATGGCAGTAAGAGAATACATCTCAAATGAAACTGAACTGGAGCCTGTAGATATCGGGGAGACTGAAGAGACTACTATCGATGAAGAACTGGAACAGGCATTAAGTCAGTATAAAAACGAGAAGATCAGGGCTTATATAAGTGAGCATGTTTATGATCCGGGTGTTTCAATGCTGAATGATACAGAAATTCTCATAGATAATTATTCTGATGTTGATGAGGTTCAGGGAATAGAAGAGAGCCTGTCAGTAACTGATGAGACAAACAATATGCTGATCGAATTCATTAAATTCGATACGTTTGAACATGCTTTGGAATATATAACTCCGACAACAGGAATCGAGATGACGGAGATGTCGGACGGATCGATTGAGTTCACTATCGGACCAGAGGGAACTGAATGTAAAGAAGCATACGGGACCATCGATACCGACGGTCTTGTGATAAAGTACTTTGTACTGCCGGACTGAGGACTTGCAAATTTATAAAACCGTGCTATACTTAGGTTTCAAAGGCTTTGACGAAGAGTTCGCTTTGACAACTGTCATACAGAGAAGAAAACAGCAGGTGAGAGTTTTCGATAAGTATTAAGGTGTATGTAGCTTCCGAGCCGGAAGGAAGAAAGGTAACCCCGAGTAGAACCTTCCCGTGAATGTTACGTTAGTGCATAGGGATTGATGGATCCCGATAAGTGGCGGCAACGCAATTTGAGTGGTACCGCGGGTGTATAAGATATCAACACTCGTCTCAAAGTTCTAAATACTTTGGGACGAGTTTTTTTGTCCCATCGAAAAGGAGACTTAGGTATGGTAAAAGTGATTGGAGGTCTTGATCGTAAGATCAAGGAGATGGCAGGACGTATTAAGGATCTGCGTGAGATCGTAGGCCTTAGCGTTGAGGAAATGGCACAGAAGACTGACGTCTCTGTGGAAGAGTATGAGAGATGCGAGAGTGGTGAGGTCGACCTCAACTTCGCATTCATCTATCGCTGTGCAGGCGCCCTCAAGGTGAACGTAACCGATATCATCGAAGGTTTCTCACCTACGCTGGATTCCTACACGGTGACCCGTTCAGGTAAAGGTCAGGAGATCGCGAGAGCTCACGGAATGACCTACTACAACATGGCGTACGCATTCAAGAACAGGATCTGTGAGCCGCTCTATGTAATCAGCAAATACAGAGAGGAAGCTCAGACCAAGGATATCGAGCTTACGACCCACGAAGGTCAGGAGTGCGACCTTGTTCTCGAGGGAAATCTTCTCGTTCAGGTAGGTGACCACAAAGAGGTTCTCGGCCCCGGTGACACCATCTACTTCAATAGTGACACGCCTCACGGCATGATCGCAGTAAACGGCAAGGACTGCGTATTCTACGCATTTGTGCTCAACGCTGCAGGCGAGCCGCAGATCGACAACAAGCCTGTGACAAAGATCGCAGGTAAGGCTGTGATCGAGCCTGAGAAGAAGCAGCGTATCTATAAGAACTACATCGACGTTGACTTCAACGAGAACGGAACACCTATCAAGATGAGCTTCAAGAATACAGAGAAGTTCAACTTCGCGTTCGACCTCGTTGACGCTCTCGCTGACCGTGAGCCGGAGAAACTTGCAATGCTCCACATCTCACAGGATAAGACAGAGCGCCGCTTTACATTCAAGGATATAAAGAAGGCATCGAACCAGTGTGCTAACTACTTTAAGTCACTGGGCATAAAGAAGGGCGACAGGGTAATGCTCGTTCTGAAGCGTCACTACCAGTTCTGGTTCGCCATGATGGGTCTTAACAAGCTGGGCGCTATCGCGATCCCTGCTACGAACCAGCTCCTGGAGCACGACTTCGACTACAGATTCAAGTCTGCAGGCGTATCTGCTATCCTCTGTACCGCTGACGGCGATACGGCTCATCAGGTAGATATCGCAGCAGAGAAGAATCCGGGTCTTATCCATAAGATCATTGTTAACGGCACACGCGAAGGCTGGAGAACCTTCGATGAGGAATATATCCTCTACAGCAGCAAGTTCGAGCGTACAGAGGATTCTCCGTGCGGCGATGACATCATGCTCATGTACTTCACATCAGGTACATCGGGCTATCCTAAGATCGCCATGCACAACTACAAGTATCCTCTCGGACACTTTCACACAGCTAAGTACTGGCACTGCGTTGATCCTGACGGACTTCACTTCACGATCTCCGATACGGGCTGGGCTAAGGCCATGTGGGGTAAGCTCTACGGACAGTGGCTCGCTGAGGCAGCTACATTCGTTTACGACTTCGACAGATTTGATGCTGCTGACATCCTCCCGATGTTCGCGAAGTACCATATCACCACATTCTGTGCTCCGCCGACGATGCTTCGTATGCTCATTAAGCAGGACATCTCCAAGTATGATTTCTCATCGGTTAAGCACATGACAACAGCAGGTGAGGCGTTAAACCCTGAGGTCTACAGACAGTTCGAGAAGTACACTGGTCTTCAGATCCTCGAGGGATTCGGTCAGACAGAGTCCACCATGATCATCGGTAACATGAGAGGCGCTGACCACAAGATCGGTTCCATGGGTAAGCCTGCTCCTATCTACGACGTAGACATCGTTGATCCTGACGGCAACTCCGTTCCTGTCGGTGAGACTGGCGAGATCGTTATCAACGTTAAGGACGGCGGTCCTTGCGGATTGTTCAGAGGTTATTACAACGACCCTGAGAAGACAGCCGAAGTTTGGCACGACGGCTGGTATCACACAGGCGATACCGCATGGAGAGACCAGGACGGTTTCTTCTGGTACGTTGGTCGTGTTGATGACGTTATCAAGTCTTCCGGATACCGTATCGGACCATTTGAGATCGAGAGCGTTATCATGGAGCTTCCTTACGTTCTGGAGTGCGGTGTATCCGCTGCACCTGATGAAGTAAGAGGTCAGGTCGTTAAGGCTTCCATCGTTCTCGTACCTGGTACTGAAGGCACTGACGAACTTAAAAAGGAGATCCAAAACTACGTTAAGGTTCACACTGCTCCTTATAAATATCCGCGTATCGTCGTTTTCAAGGATGAGCTTCCTAAGACGGTAAGCGGCAAGATCCAGAGAAATAAGCTCTGATATAATTTGCTCAATATACAAAGGGGAATGTCTCAAAAGTGATCTGACTCACTTGGGGACATCCCCATTTTCTTTGCTCTTCTTTTGAATTCCCGTTACTTGTACAGTCTTATAGCGGTACAGATGACTGTAATTCTGCTGTTTTTCCCATGATATGTACAGTTTCTTAGAACTGTACCGATGACTGTATTTTGGGCAGAATTCCCGTTGCTTGTACAGTTCCATAGCGGTACAGATGACTGTAACTTATTGAAGACAAAAGGGAAGGTCTCATTATAGTGCCTTTGAAATCCAGTAATCTATCCCTGTTCACAGAGACTAAATACTAGATTATCTTGCAAAATACAGTAAAAGCACCCTGTCTATAGGGAT
>JAGCGK010000200.1 GCA_017649645.1 Clostridiales bacterium
AGAGCTCAGGAAGCTATCGAAGCAGCTCGTAAGCTCGAAGAAGAAGCTAAGGCAGCAGCAGAAGCAGCAGCTGAGGAAGCAAGAAAGGCTGAGCAGCTCGCTAAGGATAACGAGAAGCTCCAGTTCCCTAACAGCTGATCTTAAGAATATTAAATTAGTTAACTTAACTGTCTCAAAAGTTTTTTGAGACAGTTTTTTTATTCGAGAAAAAAATGCTTGAAAAGAATTTTTAATCATATTAGCCTCCTATTAGGACGTCCGAGAAAACTCATCAGGAGGCTATTAAGTGAATAAAGAACAACTTCACCGCTTTATCAGTGAAAGCACCGAAAACGAGAGCAACATCTGCCAGATCTACGCCATCAAGGACGGAACGGCCGTTTTCGATGACTGCTGGAGAGGATATAAGACAGATGATGCCGTAAACGTCAACTCCGTGACCAAGGGAGTGATGTCGCTTTTGGCAGGAATTTCCATCGATAAGGGCTTCATCAAAGACGTCGATCAGAAAGTAATGGACTTCTTCCCTGACTATCAGGTCAAGCGCGGAGAAAAGACGATATATGACGTAACGATCAGGCATCTTCTCACGATGACGGCACCATACAAATACCGCTCCGAGCCCTGGACCAAGGTCTGTACATCGGATGACTGGACCTTGGCTGTATTGGACTTTCTGGGCGGACGCAAGGGCATTACCGGAGAGTTTAAGTACGCGACCCTGGGGATCCAGATATTAACGGGCATCATTGAGAACGCCACAGGCGAGAAATGTATCGATTTTGCCAACAAGAATCTGTTCCTGCCACTCGGGATCCCGGAGCACTACATTCATGGCGATAGTTCCAAGGAAGATCAGTTCGATTTCTTCATGAACAAGAATCCGAGAAAGAACGAATGGTACTCAGATCCTAAGGACAGCGTTACCGCAGGCTGGGGACTATGCTCCTCTGCCCGTGATCTCGCGAAGCTCGGGGAACTTGTGGTAAACGACGGAATGTATAACGGAAAGAGGATCATATCCGGGAAGTACCTTAAGGACATGACAACGCCGCATCTTAAGCTCGGCAGGATGTTCGGTGATATGAACTACGGATATCTGTGGTATAAGCCGTATGACAATAGAGAAGTCTACGCAGCGATCGGAGACAGCGGCAACATCATCTACGTCAACAAGGAACTGAACGTGTCTGTGGGAATGACAGGCACATTTAAGCCGAGGATCTTTGACAGAGTGGAATTCATCGAGAAGAATATTCTTCCGGTATTAAGCTGATAACAAAGGATGTCTCAAAACATATCCTTGATAACTCTAAGCAGATCTCACGAGAGATCTGCTTTTTTGTGTATTGGAGTAATCAGTCATGAAACACCAGTTAATTCTCTCTGCTGATAGGGAGCAAATACTGGATTTTAAACTAGAATCCCTTAGAGAATCCCTATCGATAGGGACATATTACTGGAGTTTAGGCTGGAATCCCTTAAGTAATCCCTATAACCAGAGTGCTTTTTGCTGTATTTTACAAGATAATCCAGTATTCAGTCTCTCTGAATAGGGATAGATTACTGGATTTCCAAGGCACTATAACCATATATTACAGTCATCCGTACCGCTATAGTACTGTACAAGTAACGGGATTCAAAAGAAGAGAAAAATTGGGATGCCCCAAGTGAGTTTAATCACTTTTGAGACATCCCATTTGACCTCGCTTAGTGCAAGGTCTTTTCTATCGTCTTTAAAACAAATCATCCAGCAGTATGAAGTAGTTGATCTTTTCCCAATTCGGCTCTATGCCGAGGGCATCAAAGATCTTATCAGGATCGATGTCCGGATAGACCTTGCCTCCGAATGTGCCGTCAGCATTATGCTTCAGGCTTCGATAGCAAAGTGCGACATCCTGCCACTTATCACCGACGGCAGTTCCGCCCATATCGATGAATCCACTTATCTTTCCGTCCTCTACAAGGATGTTCGGCAGGCAGAAATCACCGTGCGACAACACCGGCTCATATTCCGGCTTATTATCCTCGAGCCACTTCAAAAGCTCCTCAGGATCCTTGAAACCGCCTTCGCAGAAGGTCGTCGGCTCTGCATCATCAACATCCACCATGTCGTGCTCAACGCGGTATCTTCCCTCCTTAAGCTGATCGTCGATGTCCCTGGTCTTCGGGCAGTCCGTGATGTCCACGCTCCAGAGCATCTTCAATGCATCAGCCAGCAGCTTATAAAGCTCATCCGGATGCTCCATGAAATACTCATCGCAGGTCATCTTTCCCTGAACCCTGCTCATAAGAAGATACTGATGATCCTCATCCTTCTCGAAAACGATCACTCTCGGCGCAGGCACTTTACCTTCGAGCCAGCGCATGATCCGGACAGAGGACTCTTCATCATATTTATGGGAGTCCATTATCTTAAGGACCATCGTATCAAAGATAAAGATGGAAGAACCCGACTTTCCGAAGCCGTCAACCGTGTATCTCTTACCGCTTATGTGCTTTCTGATGCTCTCAGGAACAGCGGTAAGAGTCTCATACGGATCATCACGATGAAGCACTGATACATGAGTGATCTTATTCGCCTCATCAGGATATTCTTTCTCAAAATACATACCTATAGATTCGGCCGTTTTGATCGATCCTTCGTTAGTATATTTGCAGTATGAATAAAGCGCCGGATAATCGGTATTCTGAAACGCCCAGTCACGAACGGCAGTTGCTGCTTCCTTCGCATAACCCTTGTGCTGCTGACCTTTTCTAATGTGATATCCGATCTCAGGAAGCATCTCGCCTTCGATGTTCTGCAGCGTCAATCCGCAGTCACCGATCATCTCCCCTGTTTCCTTCAGGCACACAGCCCAAAGACCGAATCCGTTTTCCTTATAACGGTTAATGTTACGCTCGATCCACTCTCCGACTCTTGCCTTATCAAAGCTGTACGGATAGTGCTGCATGATTTCAGGATCACCCAGGACCTTATAGAGAACTTCAAGATCATCCATGCTCATCTCACGGAGTATTAATCTTTTTGTTTCCAATATCTTATTCATGTTTTCATTCCTAATTCTTTTTAAAGTTTCAGTGCGGTAATGATCTCATCGCAGTCCATATCTCCGGTCTCCTCAAAGCCGAACGAAGCGTATAGTTTCTTCGCTACATCATTACCCGGTACATATGATGTCCAGAAATACTGCGCAGATCCGCACGGAAATGTCTTAACAAATTCCAGCGCCAGCTTTATAGCCTCACGGCCATAGCCTTTTCCCTGACAAGCTTTATCTATCATGAGTCTCCAGATATTGTAGTTATCCTTAGCGATCTCAGGTGCATCATTCCAGTAATCATCCACGCCGTAACCGATCATCAGAAATCCCACAGGCTTATCATCGTCATAAATACCGAACGGAAAAGCATGTCCGTTCGCTGTTATGGAAGTGTACGCTTCGATGATGCTCCTGGTGTTATTGGACACGAATCTTTTCTGATCGTCCTCTACACTTAGTTCCAATATCTCCCATACATTTTCAGCATTTATCTTTTCAAGTCTTATCATTTACTGATCCTCATCAATATGATCCTTTATAGCCAACACCGTAAGTGTCCGTGTAATAGTCCACCCTTTTCGAGTTATCGAAAACAGGCGGGTAGATGCTGTCTTTAGGATCTATTCCTACCAAAGCACAGACCGCGTTATGACAACGTATCGTAAGGTCCGTCTCGCGCTCTTTTGGTCCAAGCTCCTTGTTCGGGAACAACGGCTCACCAACATGCAAAGTAAACTTAGCAGCCTGATGGAAAATGTTCTTTCTTACCCAACCCGGTTCACGGTACGAGAACCCAAGCGGAATTATCGGCTTATCATTACTGCAGGCGATTCGTGCAGGTCCCTTTTTGAAAGGACGGATCGGCGCGTAATATTCCCACATGCTTCCTTCTGCGTAGATATGAAGCCAGCCGTGATCATCCTTCAGAAGTCCCGATACTGCCTTAAGATAAGTCTTCGTTGCTGCGACGCTTCCTTCAGGGATCGGAATGCCTCCGACCATACGGATAAGTGTTCCGTTCTCGCCGTTAACATTAGGCGCCCAGACAAGAAGATTAGAACGATATGGTCGTATCGCTTTCATGACAGCGATGTAGTCCCACATATGAACATGATTTGCAACGGAAATGACACCGTTCTTAAGAACGTCCTTATGCTTTTTGAGATTCTCTCTTCCCTCTATCTTAAGACCCAGGCGGACAGTGCATATGAAGAACACCAGAACGTACTCAAATATACGAACCATATTCTGCTTGAACCTGAACCAAGTTGAGCGATCGATATAAGGATATTCCGTATCGAAAACGATACCGCGGTTCTTCTTAACTTCAAGGTAGTGTTTGTTCGTATCGATCGGATATGGGAACTTATTCGTCTTCGGATCAAACATGATGCACTAACCTCTTTTTTCTAACAATGTACCACTAGGACATTGATACCGCAAACGTTTAGGCGTTCTTATGAAGTCCTATCTGCTTAAACAGATTATAGATTCCGCTTCGTATCGCGTTGTTATCGTGATCCGCATCCGTTATCTCATACCAGATGTGAGTGACACCGTTAATCTCAAACAGCTCGTGATATGACTTTGGATAAGTTCCGACAACGGAATCCTTGGTCCCGCAGCAAAGGATAAATACTTCGGGTTCAACCGCGCCGTCCTTGAACTTCATCTCGCTCTCCTGAAGTTGTCCCGGATGAGTCATAAACTTATCTGTAGTCGGCACAACTCCCGGAGCCGATGATATAGCACATACATATCCGAAAAGTTCAGGTCTTTGAAGAGTGATATAGATCGTCTCTCTTCCTCCCATCGAAAACCCTGCAAGATAGGTGTTTTCTCTTCCCGTAAGAACAGAATAACTGCTTTCGATATAAGGCATGAGATCGTTAACGAGATCGTTGATAAAATTGTCGTACGGAATACAAGCCTGCGCATCAAAACCAGGTTTCTGATCAGGATCTGTTGCCGCAAACATATTCGGACAGACAACAATAGTCTCTTCGATAAGATCATCTGCAGCCATATTTCCCACGATCTCTTTTATCTTGTTGCTGTCATCGCCGGAAAATGAATACTCATCACCGAAGATACCGTGCAGAAGATAGAGAACCGGATACTTCTTGTCAGTGCTGTAATCAGAAGGAAGAAGGATGCTGTAACCTCTTTCCATTCCGCAGGTTTTCGAGAAATACGTGCCATGAGTAAATTCACCATAATCGACATCTTCACGGGTTGTGCATATGGATTCAGGACAGAAGATCTCGACATCTCCTACCGAAGCTCCGTTGCCTGTACTAATGTCAGTATCAAGACCTGTCGCAAACATGCTCTTGTCTTCATTATTCATGTTTTGATTCTCCTTATTAGTTCCGCATGCGCATAGCAAAAGTGCAGCCGCCAGAACGACCGTTATTATTCTTTTCATCATGCGTGTGTGATCGACTGGAACATTACATCATCGCCCCAAGATCTTTCAAAGAAATCTCCTCTGACAAATAGTGTGGTGTCCTCTTCTTTAAGCTCCTGTTTGGTGTAGCCAATCGGATCATTCGGTGTAAAGCAAAGGACAACACTTCTGATCTCTTTTCCGAAAGCTGAGATTGCTGTCTCAAGATCACAGTCGCCGATAATCGCATGAAGGATCAAAGTATCACCTTCAATATCTGCGATCAGATAAGTGTCTTTAGAAGCCAGGTAGTAAACGCTTTCCGTCATGAACTGAGAAAGATAGAACATGTATAATCCGGAATTATTAACCATGTACATCTTGGCGTTCTGAGATCTCTTATTGATGATATCAGCCATCTTATCAAAGTCTTCTTTGCAGTTCATCGGGACAGATGTTACGAGCCTTTCGTTATCGATCTGGACTTCCTTACTGAACTGATACTCTTTATCTTCCTTGAAGCCGAAAAGCGGATAAAAAGAAGTTACCGAATCATTGGCAAAAAGATACATTCCGTCGACCTTTCCTTCATAGTCGGATATGATCTTTTCCATGAGCTGTCTGGCATATCCTTTTCCTCTGTGATCAGGATCTGTCATGACTGTTCCAAGCTGAATGAGACTTTTGGTCTCACCGTTAAAGTTTACGTCGCATCTGTTAACGGAAACGTTAGCTACAACCTTACCGTCGATCACGACAGAATAAGGAATATAGTTATCCTTCCAAAAACCGTTCTGATACCAGTTCTCAAAACTTAAGCCGAAGACTTTTCCGGCCAGTTCGTTAAATGATGCTCTCAAAGCATCGTTATCTCTGTAATTGATTTCAATAGATTTATTCATTTTTTCCTCCAAATTTTCCACGGACAATAAACACTATAAATGCACTATCAAAATAGGTCAATATTAGATATATAATAGAAAGCAGATTAATCAGGATAAGGAGATAAAGATCATGTTTGAGCATTTAGATCTAAGCAAACTATACGACAACGAAGGAAGTTATGGTCAGGAGCAGATCCAAGGTGAACTTACTGAAGAGCGCATCAAAAGAGCAGAGGAAAATATCGGTTACAAATTCTCCCCTGCTTATCTTGAACTTCTGAAGTTCCAGAACGGCGGATATGTCGGTGTTGATGACAGCTGGGTAACGATCATCTACGGTGTCGGTGAGGAAGAGGATACATTCGGTGCTCTTGAAGATATGTTTATCAACTGGATAGAGGAATGGGAATATCCGAATATCGGAATTCCGTTTGCCGAGACGGAAGCCGCAGGTCATGACATGTACTTTATGGATTACAGAAACATCGGTCCTAATGGAGAGCCGACCATCGTTCATATCGAGAACGAAGACGTAGATGATATTAAGATCTACAAGGTCGCCGAAAACCTGGTTGAATTCATAGAGAAAGTATTAAACGGCGAAGAACTTATAGGTCCTCTGATCGATTAAAAAATTAGAGACGGGGTTAACCGTCTCTTCGTTTATCTGTCGTTTTCGAGAAGGACCTTACTTACAAGCGATATATACATCCATGCTCTCACCATCCGTTTCAAAACAGGGGATCACTCCATTATCAACACGTTCCAAACCGTTCGTCCTCATAAAATCAAACAGGGTGTGATATGCTCCCGGTATTGTAACGAATGGATTATCAAACGGTCTGTCTATATGAATCGCAACATATTTATGAGCAGACTGTTCTTTGACATTCATCCCTTCCAGCTTCAACCCTTTAGGCAGTATCAGCGCAGCTGTATATCCATGCATATTAAAGACATTCACCTGCTCCTGGGAAAGATTCGGAAAGTCCCATCCGATTACCCTCGGGTTTTCAATGCCGTTTTCTTTTGCGATCTTATACATCCGGCTGATCGCATCACTCTCAGGATCCGTGCTGATCACCGTATGCTCTATGTAGCAAAAACCGGCGACTTCCTCTACCCGCAGGTTTGAATATGCATCACTGCGCTCGTCCATCTCCTCCCTGAAAAGATTATCCAGAGAGCAGTTAAATATCCTGCATATTTCCAGTGCCTTGTCCATTTCCGGATTTGCTGCATCCATTTCCCATTTTGAGATTGTCTGGCGGCTTACGTTTAACTTTTCCGCAAGAGCTTCCTGTGTCATGTTCTTACTAAGCTGGCGTAAATATTGAAGGTTCTTTCCAAAACTCATAAAAGTTTCTCCTTTAGGTAGATATTTGCTCCGCGTTGCATCATAAGATTAACAGGAATCTTAAAGCACCTCCACCAACTGACACGTGCGTTTTAATATGGCTTCGCAACTTTAAGTAGCGATCATCAGTCCCTGTTTTTCTCAAGGATCTTCAGACCTTCTTCTATATCATTTCCAAGAACTTCAGGGGTCCATTCGAAATCGAATCTTTTACGCAGATTATCCATTACCGACAGTAATTCTTTCTTGCCATATCTGTTTATGAAAATAGCCGTAGCCTTAACCGCATTTGCAGAATCATCCATTGAATAGAAACCCTTCTTACAATTTCTGATATCAGCACATTCATAACATCCGTCAAATCCCTTTTCTTCACAACATACGACGTTCGGGCAAAGACCGTCCGGACTGTATTTTGCGAAGGAACATGTATTATAGTCAGTCCTGCATGAACCGCACCATTCCGAGTATGCACAATGGGTACATGACAATCCGCAGAAAGCGATCGGATCCACACCTTTTCTGGCCTTAAGACACAACTTATCCTTGATCCTGCACATAGCTTCAATATGCATGATCCAGTGTCTCGAAAACGGCATCCTGATAAGTCCGCCCAGATCCTTATCACACCAGTAATCAATAAGCCATACAGCCTCCTCATCAGTACTTACGGATTTGCTGTCGATCACACGCTTTTTATCTTCATCAGAAAATCTTCGTTTAAGATCTTTATACTCAAGTTTTTTCAGTATCTCATTAGAAGAATCTTTTACAGCCTTGCAGTATTCATATACGGCTTTAAAATCCAGTTGCTTGGAAAAATCCTTGATCTTCTCACCTTTAAGTTCATTACCTGTGGTTATGATCGGACTTCCTGTTTTCTTAAGATGATCGCCTGTAAAAAGAACCTGTCTGTCATTTCTTATGATCGTATGAGCAACGATATCTTCAATACGGAAAATGTGCCATATGGAATAGACCAAAGTCTTACTGTGGTAGCCTTCAGCATTAGCAAACGGCATCTCATAGAATGCTTCCTTGGGAAAGGTATTAACTATTGCTGTTATCTGAGAAAAAAGATCTTCTCTAAGTTCAATAAGGACATCTATTCCTTCCTTGAAACTTGCCTCTTTTACAATAAGAGACTGCATCTTTTTATTCTTTTCTGACCATTCCTTATTCATATGCTTTCTCCCATATATCTGATATCTACTATATTATCCCAACAGATACAAAGGATATCAAGACTACTATTTATAATTGCCTGACTTTAATAAGCAGGAAAACTTTTATGATCAAAAATGCAAAACAGAAGATACCTGCATAAGGTTGTCTGGTTACAATGAAAACAGTAACTGAAAGTATCGACAGAATGATCCCTGTAATAAGCCTATGATTATTCCATTTGGGTTTATTGAAATTTGCGATTATAACTCCACTGATACCGTTTAAGATCATAGCGCCTATGGCTACTACAAACACGATCTTAACCCACGGATTAATCCCATTAAGAGCAAAAAGAGACACCGTATCAGAAGAAGTCGTTCCGTTTCCAAATGCCGGTATAAATATCAATATCGCAGTCAGGATATCCAGGGCATTACATATGAGAGAGATATATTTGCTGATAAGTTCCTTCTTCTCATTTTCTGCCACCGCGATCATCTCGTCGGAACAGATCAGTTCATCGATCGTTATGGAAAAATAACGGGAAATCTCTTTTAAAGAATCAATGCTAGGATAACCTCTGCCTGATTCCCATTTTGAGATGGCCGTTCTTGAGACATACAATGCCTCAGCCAGTTCTTCCTGTGTCATTTCCTTGCTTTTACGTAGTTCCTGTAACTTCTCATTGAACTCCATCAGATGCCTCCACTTTATGGTTCGGTTTCTTAGAACTATTGTATTCCGCAGCAAACTTATAGATCATAAAAAGACCCGAACTTAAGAAAACAGAACCCATAATATCCGTTGCCCAATGCACGCCTGAGATCAATCTTCCGATAACCATAAATGCTGAAAATCCAACAACAAAAGCGGTTATCACATTTTTGAAAATCGGGCTTGCACTTCTTCTATCGATCTGAAATTTCAATGTCGGCATCACGCTTAAGACCAAAAGTGTAGTTGAGGATGGATAAGATGCTTCCAGGTATCCTTCTATCAGAACCGGCCTGTAATTAATCGGTACCATCTCGAACAACAGATAGCCTATAATGACCAACACATAGTAGACTCCTAAAAGGATAATATCCGCATCTACCTTCAGCAGACTTCTGCGTTTAATAAGTTGGACTATACCCAATACTCCAAAGCACATACATATGACGATCGGAACAAGACCCAGCCAATCGGTGATGGTATAGATCGACATGTGTTCACCGGTCACTTTGTGGAACCATACATTGAACGTTGCAAAACCTATCTCCGTTTCGTTCGGACCGGCTTTCTGTACATCAATATACTGAATCAGTATAGTCCAAACAACGAAGGTTGTCAGCAGAATGAAACCGGATAGTAAATCCCTCTTTTTATGATCTTTCATCTTTGATCCATCCTTTCTTTGACTCATTAGTCACAAAAACCTTATTGGATGGTGATAAAGTATGAAAGAAGCGCTCCGTCACATCAATGATACGAATCGTATCATAGCAGGATTATCTGTTTGCGTATGTTTCCAGCTGTCCACTCAGCATAGTGTAAAATCCAAATCTTTCATAAAAGGATTTCAAATTCTCTTCAAATAAAACAGACACCATGTAGATATTCTTTTCTTTCATATAGGAGATCATCCGATTCATTAATTCCGTTCCGATACCTTTTCTCTGATAATCCGGATGAACTATCAGATCCTGAATATACGCATCTGTAACCCCATTGGATACACTGTCTACAAAGCCAATCATTTCAGTTCCTTCGTATACGGCAATATGGTAATAGGAAGTCATTGATGGATTACGAAGTTCCTGATCCATCCCATTCCAGCCTACAGCTTTACGAAGAGCAGATATATCCTCAGGTATGAGTGGCCCATTTATCTTATATATCACGTGTTACCTCCTGCTTTCAAATTCGTCTCTTAATGCTGTCATGTGCTCGATAATGTTAGTTTTCCACGGCATCATTTCAGATAATTTTTTGCAAGGAAATTCCCTACATAATCCGCAAAACAGAACGCCATGTTCCCTTGTGCATGCATGCACTTTGCATCTGCCTGATTCCGCCCATTCAGGAACATATCCGTCCGCTTCGATACATCCCGGACAAGAACCCGCTATTTTCTTAGAACAACCTACACAACACTCTCCGCAAGCTGTAATCTTTGTAAAATCAGTCATATATTCTTCTCCCATTCATATACTACGTTAAGGAACTGTTCTTTCGCCTAAATTAATTGTTCCTTGTTTTCAAAAATATCGATCATCTTCGTCAGATACAGGATTATACCGTACCACCGAATTCTTTTTAATTCAAACTCATTGAAATCCTGTTTATATCATTGCAGCAGATCATTATATAGATCCTCTGTTTGTGCAGCTCTTTTTATATATGCTCGAAATTCTTTTCCATAAACAATTACAACTTCTGTGCCTTTAACAAGATCAAAGCTATTTACATAGGGAAGATAAGAATCTATTTCTTCTTTGCCTTCCACCGTCAGGTAGATCTCAGCTTGCTGAGGAACTATTCCTCTGACATTTACTGTGCTGCACATAAGTTCCTTCGGGAGCGCCTTTTTTAATTCTCTCAAATAATGTGTCCTTTGCTGTCTCCTACCTGGTTTTCCAGTAGCCATGGAGATTGGAATAATAACACATGGGGCAAACGTAGCCGTTATCCAAATACCCACATATAAATTCGTTTGAAAAAAAGGAACATCAGGAAATAGAAATAATAGTAAGACACCTAGAATAAAAATGATAAACGAAGGTGCAAGTAACCTAACCCACACTAACCAGTAGCTTTTCTCCTTCGGACGGAACATGACAAGTTCAGGATTATCGAGCAATATCTGTCTTTCTTCAGCTGTTAATATACGTTGCATATTATAATCTCCCTGGCATCTTCTGGCTTAAACGCGCTTACCCGAACCGGTTGCTCTTATCGCGCCCAAACTATGGATACGGACAACACGGTTCTCATCAGTTTCTGATATCTTCCTGAGAAGTTCCACATACGGAAGGACGAACTCAGGTCTGCGCTTGCCGAGAACACGGAAGATCTCAGGGGATTCCATACGAACCTTGTCGTCCGGATCGTGCAGGAGCTTTTCAAATACAGCCATGTGATCTGCGTATATGTCAGGAGTGTTGGTAGCAATGTTTTCTGAAGCCCATATAAAACTGAGCCTGACCTTAGATTCTTCGTCATCAGCAAAGCGAAAAAGATCTGCCCAATAAGGTTCGATCAGAGTGTATTTACCTCTGCCGATTCTTCCTATGGCGTTAATGGCACGCTCACGCAAAAGAGGATATTCACTGTCACAGAAGGAAACAATAGCCGGAACCACGTCTTTCACGGCTGATCGATACTCCAATCCCATCTCTGCAAGTAGCCATAATGCCTTAGCCTGTATTTTTACAGATTCGTTATTGAGAAGAGACGATACATACCCGATGTTTTCTTCCCATCTTTCCTTATTCTTTGTTAATTCTCCAAGTTCTTTATAAAGATCTTCCTCATTCATTCCCTTATTCCCGTTATCCATTAACTTCCCCGACTAAAGCCCTTCCTCAGCCGTACACCAATATTATACCAGTACAGTGCAAGTTTCATTTTCAGAATCAGATATGCAAACACAAAACTATAAGCCACAGGACATCGGATTTTTAGACATCCCACAACAGACTTTTTCTCGTTAAATCATATTGAAGCGATTAATTTACGTATATTTTTACTTAGAAAGCAACACAACCGTCTCTACATGCGAAGTCCACGGAAAAAGATCAACTGGAACGATCTTTTGAGCCATATATCCTTCTTTCTCGAAAAGACTCAGATCTCGTTTAAGCGTCACCGGATTACATGACACATAGCAGATCTTTGAAGGCTTTAATGAGCCGCATACCTTGATAAATTCAGGAGTTGTACCGGCTCTGGGCGGGTCTAAAACGATAACATCGAAGGAAATCTTGCCTTTGTTCCTTTCCATGTACAAAGTGCAGTCAGCCCCTACAAAATCAATGTTTGTAACATTGTTACACTTGGCATTTTCCTTCGCACAGGCTATAGATTCGCGGTTTAACTCGACTCCGGTAACAGTTTTTACCTTCGAAGCAAGACAAATTCCGATGCTTCCTGTTCCGCAGTATGCATCGAGCACTTTTTCGGTGCCCTTGAAGTCGCAAAATTCAATTGCTTTTGAGTATAATTTCTCAGTTTGCTCATGATTAATCTGGAAAAATGCAGTCGGAGAGATCTTGAACGTATTTCCAAGTAACTTGTCTCTTATAAAACCCTTGCTGAAAACCGTCATGGATTTAGATCCGAGGATCATGGAATCGCGCCGGTTATTTATATTGATAATTATCGATGTTATTTCCGGATGGCTCTTCAAAAGCGCCTTCACAAAGTCTTTTTTGCCCGGGAATACAGGATCAGCAACAACCATAACAACCATTACTTCGCCTGTTTCTTCCGACGAACGTATTAATGTTCGTCTATATAATCCAGTGCCTTTTTTCTCATCATAGATTCGAATCTTAAACGAATAAAGAAGCTTGGAGATGGTCTTGAGTATCTCAGAAGCCCTTTTATTTTCGATCAGACAGTCGTCATTAAAAACGATCTTGTGGCTTCCCTCTTCATATGTACCGTATACGATCTTTCCATTTTGCTTTTCATAGGCTGCATGGACTTTGTTTCTGTAGTAATACGGCTCATCAGCTCCTATGATCTCATCGACCTTGCAAAATCCGCCCAAAAGAGCAGAGACTTCCTTTTGTTTGCTCGCTAAGGAAGTCTCGTAATCTTTGTTTATATATGCGCATCCGCCGCATTTTTTGGCAAACGCGCAGGTCTTCATGCTCTGAGAGCTCCGTTTACAGTGTGCTTGAGAAGGACAGATGTCGTAACTGAGCCTACTCCGCGAGGAACCGGTGTGATTCCTTCTACGATCTCGCTTACTGAAGAAAAATCAACGTCACCGCAAAGCTTACCGTTTTCATCAACGTTCATTCCAACGTCGATAACATACTGACCTTCACGAACGTATTCGCTATTAAGCATCTTTGCAACGCCTGCACAGGCAACGATGATATCAGCTGCCTTACATTCAGATTTAAGATCAGCTGTCTTTGTATGACAGATAGTAACTGTAGCATTCTCTCCCATGAGAAGCATTGATACAGGCTTACCGATAACCAGGCTTCGTCCTACGACCGTTACCTTCTTACCCTTAAGTTCGATTCCGTAGAACTTTAGTATCTCGATAACTGCCTGAGCGGTACATGGCGGGAATGTATTCTTATCGCCTGCGAAAACACCTGCAAGGCTTGCTGTTCCCATAGAATCTACATCCTTCAAAGGATTGATGAGTTCCTTGATCCTTGCCTCCGACAAAGTTTTCGGAAGAGGTCTGAACATGAGGATTCCGTGGATGTCAGGATTCTCGTTTGCTTCGATAACCGCTTTTTCGAGATCGTCCTGTGAACAGTCGGAAGGAAGCTCCTTAACGACTACCTGACAGTTCATGCTCTCGAACTTTTTGAGAAGTCCTCTTTCATAGGCGAGGTCATCTTCCCTTGCGCCTACTCTTATAACTTCCAATGTAGGAACGACTCCCTCGAGCTTCAATGATTCGATCTGTGGAGCAAGATCCTCGTTGATCTTATCAGCAGCGGGTTTACCCAGTAATTCTTTCATATTAGCTTTCCAATCCTTTATAGACTTCTTTATAAGCGTTATCACAGATAGTAACGATCTCATCAACTGCTCTGTTTGTATCTTCGTTGAGCTTAGCTGCGTACTCTCTGTTCTTCATGAGCTTGGTGTTGATGTAAACGTTCATTGCGGCACCTGTTGCAGCAGCTCTGCAAGCGGCAGCGGCAACACCGACGTCACTTATTGCAAGACGTGATCCCTTTGTTACGAGTTCATCTACCAAAGCGGCAACTTCCTTGCACTTCATTACGATGTCAAAAGGAGCCTGTGCGGCAACTACGAGTGCTGCCTCAAGGATGTCGTCTCTTTCAGGATCTTCCTTTGGGATTCCGTATGCCTTTGCCAAAGGCTCAAATGCATCTGCATCCTTCTGCATGAGATCGAGCATCTCGCTATTAAGATACTTTGCATCTCCCAAGATCCTATCGATATCTATCTGATATTCAGCGTACTTCTTCTTACCTGTCGTGAGTTCTCCTACCATGGAGCAAAGAGCTGCACTTACTGCACCCATGAGAGCGCTCGCGCCTCCGCCGCCCGGTACCGGAGCATTGGAACAAAGTTCGTCCGTGAAAGTAACGATCGTCTTATTTTTCATGTGCCACACCTCGTTTTTTATTACTATTAGAGTTTAGCACATGAGGGCAAAAAAAGAAGGCTGACATATCAACCTTCTTTTCGAAAAAACTTGTTAAAACTTACGACTGGATGAGTCTTCTTATCGTCAGGATCGGCATCATATCAAGGTTTCCGTAAACCACCTGTCCTCTGGAGCTGGACGCGTGGATTACCTGACCGCCTCCGACGTAGATTCCTACGTGTCCGCAATATCCTCCGCCTGTATCCCAGCAGACTACGTCACCTATGGCGATATCTTCACGGGCGACATTGATTCCGCAACCCGTTATGGATGATGCAAGGTGCGGTACTGAGACTCCGACCTGCCTATAGGCAAATACTACAAGGCCTGAACAGTCAACACCGCTGGTGGACTCACCTGCCCAGACATAGCTTACGCCGAGCATTGCTACGCAGATATCTACGATACTTTGGCCGTTACAACCTGAGATCGAAGGAAGAGATGCGACCTTACCTGTCTTTCCTGATCCGCCGCCGGAAGATCCGCTTCCGGATGGTCTTTTTGTAGGAACAGGTGTAGGTGTCGGCGGAGGTGTCTGTGTCGTATAAGAGATATATACGAAACCGACATTTCCGTTAGGTGTCTCAACCTGATACCACTTATCTACGATCGCCGTACAGTGAAGTCTTGTATGACGTGAAAGAGATCCGAGATAATCAGATCCCGCATCAGGCTCAGCACGAAGTGAGAGGCTGTCACAGTCTACCCATACGATACGGTCGATGGCCTCGAGGACCGGCTCGACTGAAAGTGTATTCGTGATTACATATCCTTCAATTCCGTCTTCCGTACGGATCTTGGACCACGTGTCACCGATTCCGATTCTTGTTACTCTTGTTGTCTTAGCGATAGTAGCAAGAGTAAGGGAACTCATATCAGGGGATTCCTTGATGATGGAATCGTATGCCGCGATATATAACTGACTGTCGTCAGGTGCGAAAACAGAAGTATCGAGAAGCTCGATAGGAAGATCTGCTTCGTCGTACTGCTGAACGACCGTAAAAGTCGGAACGTCACTGAATCTTGAGACTACAGGCTCAACTGCCTGAGGAGCAGCGCCCTCGATATACGTAGCCTGGGCAAGACCACCTTGACTTACATCGATAAGACCGTCTTCTGTATATTTGATGCCGTCTGTCTGCATCTCGCTTCCCTCGAGAGGCTGCGCTTCTGCAAGTACAGGGTCCAATTCAAAATCTTCCTGGACTACCGGAACTTCCTCTAACTCTTCCTCTTCAGGGAATGTGGCAGCGTAAGCTCTTCTTACTGCGATCCTGGCGTTAACGCCTGTTCCGAGTCCCAAAGGCATGCAGACAACAGGAGCTGCAACTGATATGCAGATCAATAAGCAAAGTAAATGTTGTCTCGGGTTTTTCTTAAAAACCATTCGTAATGCTGCCTTTCCTTAAGTGTCCATATATTATACAACATCTCCGACCTCATTTTGAGTGAAAAACAAGGTAGGCGTATCTGCACAATTATCGACAATACCACATCTAGATTATATTCCCGGATTATTACAAGGCTAAGTCACATGCCTTGTTATGAAGTTACATCTGAGGCTTAATGCCCTGATCCTTGTCACCGTCCCTGCTCAAAAAGCTCATCTCAGGGAGTTCGGCATCAGAGGATATCTTCATGTAATAAGTCATCTTTGAGTGCGGAGTAGACTCAATAGGCTCCATGTCCTCGTTATAAAGCTCAACGATCTTAAACGGCTCCACATAGCCCTTCGGAACCAGGGCATTTATGGTATCGCCCTTGAACACCTTGTTTCTTTGGGAAACCTTATAAAGACCGTTCTCGAATCCTTCGACCACGCCTACAACGAAAGCGGGCTTGTTGTATGATTTATCCTCAACGATCTGAGCGTTCTTGCCCGGGTCATCATAGAAAAATCCCGTCGCATAATCCCTGTGAACGATCTTGTCCAATATCTCGTGCCATCTCTCGTCAGGCACATAATCATCCTTTTTCTCGAAAAAGAGATCTCGTGCTTCCCTATAGGCCTTCGTTACTGCAGCCGTATAGAAAGCTCCCTTGATCCTTCCTTCGAGCTTAAAACTGTCGACGCCGGCCCTTATAAGTTCAGGAACGTGGTCGATCATTGAAATGTCTTTGCTGTTAAAGATATATGTTCCGTGAGAATCTTCTTCGATCGGGAGCTTATCTTCAAGGCGCTTTTCCTCAACGATGAAGCTGTCGGTCCGGTAATTCTCCTGCTTATCAACGTAATAGCCCCAGCGGCACGGCTGAGCGCAGGCACCGTGGTTTGAGCTTCTTCCCGTATAGTAATTGGAAAGAAGGCATCTGCCTGAATAAGAAACGCACATTGCTCCGTGGACGAAGCATTCGATAGTCATGTCTGAAGGGATCTTGGATTTGATCTCTCTTATCTGGTCAAGGGACAGTTCTCTGGCAAGGACCACTCTTTTTGCTCCCTGCTCATACCAGAACATACAGCCTTCGCTGTTTGTTACGCTGGCCTGTGTGGAGATATGGATCTCCAGGTCCGGAGCGAGTTTTCGAACACGACGAAAGATTCCGGCATCAGATACGATAACGGCATCGGCTTTGGCTTCATTGGCGACAAATAAGATCTCATTATCAAGGATCGTAAGATCTGTCTCATGAGCCATGATATTCATGGTGACATAGCACTTAACGCCATGCTCATGAGCATAAGCGATACCTTCGATCATCTCTTCATGGGTAAAGTTACCGCTGAAGGTACGAAGACCGAATGTCTTTCCGGAAAGATACACGGCATCAGCGCCGTACGCGACGGCTGTCTTAAGCTTCTCGAGATCTCCCGCAGGACTTAATATCTCTGTTCTTATCATCAGTTCCAGTTTCCTTTGTACGTCTCAACATTCGCAAGGTGGTCTTCGTACGTTACGGCATATGCTGTTCCGCCGTCACCTGTTGCGCAGAAATAGTAGTAGTTACAGTTCGGCTCCGGATATAAAGCTGCCTGGATGGCATCAAGACCCGGCATACAGATAGGTCCCGGAGGAAGTCCCGGGTGATTGAACGTGTTATAAGGGCTCTCATTCGCGAGATCCGATGCAGGAAGGTTCAGGGTAGGCTCCTCACCGTTAAGTTCACGCAGATAGTTAACGGAAGCATCGGCACCCAGATAGTGAAGATCTGTATCCTCAGAATTAAGCCTGTTATGGAAAACTGCGGATACGAGCATCATATCAAGACCGTTATTGGTCTCCATCTGAATAAGTGAAGCAAGTGTCATAACTTCATCCATGGACATTCCGATACTCTCGGCACGCTCATAGTACTCGTCATAGAGCTTGACTTCGGTATTTCGAAGGAATGTGTTGATGATCGCTTGCGGACTCGCGTTAATATCGAATTCGTATGTATCCGGGAACAGGTATCCCGAAAGGACGTGGTCACGGTCTTCGGACAACTTGATCTGGGATACGAACTCATAATCGACGAACATGTTAGGGCTGTCCATACACTTATCGAATTCTTCATCGGAGAATGTAAGGCCCGCATCGTGGAGCATCTGTTTGATCTCCGTATATGTAAGACCTTCAGGGAAAGTGATGGTTACGCTCTCAGGCTCAAGTGTCAAAAGATACATGAGCTCGTCGTAGTTAAGACCAGTAACGAGATAATGGGTACCTGCGATGTAGGTACCGTCAAATCCGTTGACTTTACTTAAAAGAGAAAAGAGGATCTTGTTTTCGATAAGCTTATTCTCATAAAGAGTATCGGCAATATCGGACGTGGAATCACCCTGCTTGATAACGATCGGAATACATCCCGGCGTATCTTCGTTGATCTCGAATCTATTCTCAGCAATAGCCTGCTTAAGATTATCGATATTAGAGCCCTGAGCAATGACGTAATTGTAGCCGAGGAAAACACCTACCAGCGCACAGAGCACCACTACCACAATTACTACTAATATTCTCAGAGCAATTCTGATCTTCTTAGAAAGCATCGCTCACTCCCAAATCTTAGGTCAATATCAGTCCTTTTTCTTTGCCGCTGCAATAGACTTAGCTCTCAAGTCAGAATTAAGGATCCTCTTACGAAGTCTTATATTCTTAGGTGTAACCTCGCAAAGCTCATCGTCTTCGATAAACTCGAGGCACTGCTCCAAACTATAGTTGAGCGGCGGTGTAAGACGCATAGCATCATCGGAACCTGCAGCACGCATATTCGTAACATGCTTCTTCTTACATACGTTAACATTGATATCCTCAGGTTTCGGGTTGATACCTACGATCATACCTTCATAGACAGGTGTACCTGCACCGATAAAGAGCGCTCCTCTGTCCTGTGCATTATAAAGTCCATAGGTCATGGCATCACCGCTCTCGAATGCTACGAGTACGCCCTGAGAACGAGTCTCGATCTCACCGACGAACGGCTCGAAACCACTGATAACGCTGTTCATTATACCATTGCCCTTAGTGTCGGTCAAAAATTCGGTCCTGTATCCGATGATACCTCTTGAAGGAACACGGAACTCAAGACGAGTATATCCTTTCTCCGGCGGGAGCATGTTCAGAAGCTCTGCCTTACGTCTTCCGAGCTTATCCATAACAGGTCCTACGAAGTCCTCAGGAACATCTACAACGAGCTCCTCGACAGGCTCACAAAGAACGCCGTCGATCTCCTTCATGATTACCTGCGGCTTTGAAACCTGGAACTCATATCCTTCACGTCTCATTGTCTCGATAAGGATGGAGATATGAAGCTCACCACGGCCCTTAACGATGAATGCCTCAGTAGTGTCTGTCTCTTCAACACGCATTGAAACGTTTGTCTCAACTTCCTTGAAAAGACGGTCACGGAGATGTCTTGATGTTACAAACTTACCGTCCTGACCAGCAAACGGGCTGTCGTTAACGGAAAATGTCATGGCGATTGTAGGCTCGTCGATATTTACGAACGGGATCGGCTCAGGTGTCTGAGCATCACAGATGGAATCACCGATGTTGATCTCAGGGATACCTGCAACGCATACGATCTCACCTACGGAAGCTTCTGTGATCTCCTGCTTGCCGAGACCCTGGAATCTCAGGAGCTTAACGATCTTGGCGTTCCTTTTTGCATCATCGCCGTATGTGCAGACAACGACCTGCTGGTTCTGCTTTATGGTACCTCTCTCGATACGTCCTACTGCGATACGTCCGATATAAGGATCAGCATCGATGTTGGAAACGAGGAGCTGCAACGGAGCGTCTACATCGCCTTCCGGACATGGTACATATTCGATGATCTCGTCGAGCAACGGGCAGAAGTCCAATGCTTTTCCTTCTTCATATTCCTTGAGGTCTCTTGTGGCGATTCCTGCTTTACCGGATGAGAAGATCGTAGGATATTCGAGCTGATCGTCATCTGCACCGAGTTCGCAGAAGAGGTCGAATACCATATCTACAACTTCGTTAGGTCTTGCATCAGGACGGTCGATCTTGTTGATACAGACGATAGGCTTAAGGCCCATCTCGAGCGCCTTACGAAGAACGAATCTTGTCTGCGGCATCGGTCCGTCGTATGCATCTACAACGAGCAAAACTGCGTCAACCATCTTAAGTACACGCTCAACCTCACCGCCGAAGTCTGCGTGGCCGGGAGTATCAACTACGTTGATCCTGTAGTTCTTATATGAAATAGCGGTGTTCTTGGCAAGGATCGTAATGCCTCGCTCACGTTCCAAGTCATTACTGTCCATGACCTGTTCAACTATCTGTTCATTTTCACGGTAGATACCGGCCTGCTTGAGCATGGAATCGACGATCGTTGTCTTACCGTGGTCAACGTGCGCGATGATCGCGATGTTACGCATGTTTTCAATCTTTGCCATAAACAATTACCTCATTTTTTATTCACGTCTAAAATTATGCAATAACGTTAATTACTGTACTATAAGGCACATTACACAAATAATTAATCTTCGTCGGACTTGTTCTTGTTACGCAGGAAAAACCTTATCGGCGTACCCTCAAATCCGAAGTTCTTACGTATCTGATTTTCCAGGTATCTCTCATATGAGAAGTGGGAAAGATCCTTGTCGTTTACGAACAGCGCAAACGTAGGCGGATTGGTCGCTACCTGGGTTCCGTAGTAGATCTTTAAGTGCTTACCCTTATCCTGAGGAGTAGGTACCATTGCGATCGCTTCATTGAGCATGTCGTTGAAGACACCTGTCTTAAGTCTTCTTCCTGCCTGCTCGTGTACTTTTACTATGGTCTCGAAGAGCTTATCTACGCGCTGACCTGTTTTCGCGGAGATAAAAAGGACAGGTGCGTAGTCCATGAATGCGAAGCGGTCCTTTACGATCCTTGTCATACCTTCAAGAGTACCCGTATCCTTCTCGATAAGGTCCCATTTATTTATCGCGAAAATGCACGCTTTTCCTGCGTTATGAGCGATACCTGCAACCTTCGTATCCTGCTCTGTGATACCGACTGTCGCATCGATCAGGATAACGCATACGGAAGCACGCTCGACGGATGCGAGAGCTCGTACCATGGAGTACTTCTCGATCGCATCTTCGATCTTGCCTTTCTTTCTCATACCGGCAGTGTCAACGATGGTGAACTTGCCGTATTTATTTATAACTTCTGTATCGATGGAATCTCTCGTTGTTCCCGGAATGTCGGATACGATGCAGCGGTCTTCGCCTGTCATCTGGTTTGTGAGAGAAGATTTACCTGCGTTAGGCTTACCGATAAGAGCAACTCTTATGGTCTCGTTGTCCTCTTCGCCCTCGCCTTCCTTCGGGAAGTGCTCGTAGATAGCGTCGAGAAGGTCACCGATCCCGAGTCTGTGGGACGCGGATATCGGGATCACATCGCCTAATCCGAGGTTATAGAATTCATAGATCTCGGCAGGCGGTTCGCCTACCTTGTCGCATTTGTTTACTGCAATAACTACAGGACGGTTTGCCTTACGGAGCATAACCGCGATCTCTTCGTCCGCAGCTGTAAGGCCGCTTTTGATGTCGCACATGAAAAGGATAACGTCAGCCGTTTCCATTGCGATCTCAGCCTGGATCCTCATACCCTTAAGGATCTGATCGTCCTTGTCAGGCTCGATTCCGCCCGTGTCGATCATGACGAACTCGCGCTCGCGCCATACTGAGTTTGCATAGATCCTGTCTCTGGTGACACCCGGAGTGTCATGGACAATAGATATTCTCTCGCCGTAAAGAGTATTGAATAATGAGGACTTACCGACATTCGGTCTTCCTACTATCGCTACCACCGGTTTACTCATCTTTTTAGTTCCTCCTGATCATCATCCGGGTGTTCGGGAAAGCTTACCTGGTTTTACACAAAAAAAAGCAGTGATGATTTTTTGATCACACTGCCTTTGTAAGTCGCTTTGTGTTAATCCCCAGGATTAAGCTTCCTCACCAATTGCTATTACCTGCTTACCGTCAAGATATCCGCAGCTCTTGCAAACCTTACGACGAAGCATCTTAGCATGACACTGTGGGCACTCTACGAATCCAGGCACGCTGAGCTTCCATACACTTCTATGACGGGAAGTTCTTGCCTTCGACCACTTACGTTTTGGATGTGCCATATTGTCTCCACCTCCGTTTACTTACCTTCGCCACCAAGTTCTGCTTTAGTGGGAAATTACTATTATTCACGCCTTGCGTTACAAGGCTTATTCACATAATGCTTAAAGATTTTACTCTATAGCGATTTGATTTGCAAGCACTTTTTTGCTTTTTCGAGCAACAAAATCAAAATCATATCTCCCTGAGCACAAACGTGTTGACTGACAGGTCACTGTTCTCGTCAAGACTATATGATATCTCGACGCTTCTGGTGAACATGTTGGGCATATTGATGTACATCGTCTTGATGTGCATCTCCATCTCACCGTAGACTGTGACAAAGGATCCGAGAGTCCTCTCGCCCGGCTTAAAGGTGAGCTTGCTCTTGACATCGCCCGCTCTTATAAGCTCGCAGGACTTTGCCTGAGGATCAACGGTGAGCCTGTACTTGGAAGGCTTCTCGCCTTTCTCGCGGGACTCCTCCCACTCGTAGGTTACGATGCTTCCGTCGGTGTGCTTTTTGCCCTTACACCTGTAAGGCTCATTATATACGTTAGTCTCTATCTGAAGATCTATCTCAGTCATAATACCTCACATCTGTTCCAGGATATAGTCAACGATATCCTTCATCTTGCTTTTTTTCCACTCGCCCTTCTTCTCTTCCTCGGCCAGAGGACAGAGGATATGGAAATCCAGCGTCTCGCCCGGAACTCTTCCGGTCCTCAAAGGCTCGGCGAAGTGCTCGGCCCACTCTTCTTCCGTCGCGTCCTTAAAACGCTTCGGGTCAAGATAGGTCATCTGCCTTCTTGTGGCGGCGATATGCATCTTGGTCGACAGCGGCGAAAGCAGCTTGTACTCTTCTTCCGGAACATCTTGGAAGATCCTCGGAAGATCGCCGATCTTTATCTTCTCCTCGCCTCTTACGATATCAATGCCGTAAGCTTCAAAGTCGAACTTCTCCTTCGTGAGCTTAAGCTTTACCATGATACCCTTCTCGGTATTAAACTGCGATCTTTGATAATCCGTATCGAAAATGAAATTTCCCAACGAATAGAATATGATCTTATCTCCGACAGTCTCATAGTTCATAGGAACATGAGGATGGTGGCAGATAACGATGTCTGCGCCCATCTCGAGATACAGATGGAATCTGTCACGGGTATAAGGTGACGGGAGCGGTGTGAACTCCTCGCCTGCGTGAGCTACGACGATACACCATCTGCAGGTTGCTTTTATCTCGGAGATCGCGGCTTTTATGGCATCCAGGTCGCTCCAGCTGAAGCATCCCGCCTTATCCTTGTCTGCTTTTCTGCAGGCACGCTGATAACCTACGCCGATCATTCCGATGCCGCCTGCTTCATCGATATAGACTGCCTTACGGGCTTCGTTTATATTGATGCCTGCGCCCAGGGTCTTAACGCCTCTTGCTCTGGCTTCCTTAAGGGTGCTCCTGATGCCGGCTTCACCTTCATCCATTATGTGGTTGTTGCAGATATTCCATATGTCGGAACCGATATCTTTAAGAAAATCCGCGACTTCGATATCCATCGAATGTAAAAGCTGCTTAACGCCTTCAGTAACTTCCTCTTTATCAGATCTCATGATCGGACCTTCAACGTTCGTGATGACGTGATCAGCTGACTTAAGAACGTCCTTGATGTCGGATGAGAGAAGGTCTTCATCTTTCCATCTGCCGTCCATGTACTTGTCGAATCCGATATCACCCGTAAAGACCAAGGTCTGCTCGGAATCGTTAAGCACCTGTCTTCTGTAGTAGTCGCCACGCTCCTCGAAGTTCTTAAAGTATCCGTAGGATGCCGCAGCAGGCGAGAAAACACATGCTGTTCCCGAAGGAGTTATCTTCTTGGCGAGCTCCACTGCTTCCTTAAGATCGTTCCTGTAGGAACAATGCTTAAGATCTTTTACCTCTTCATAGATCCTCTCACCTGTCTTATATGTACAGATGAAGAAAAGATCCGTGCGCTCTTTCATGAACGCGATGAGCTTGTCGTAATTGATTGTACGGTCAAGTCCTCCGACGATGACAGTTTTTGTATTCTTGATACTCTCCACTGCCCTTATCGTTGCTTCAGGAATGGTGGATATGGAATCGTTATAGTATGTGACGCCGTTAATGGTGCCAATGTTTTCGAGACGATGAGAAAGACCTTGGAACTCACTTATCGATGTTCGTACGTCCCCGTCCTTAAGGCCGAATAGTTCCGTGGCGATCCTATAAACGATGGTCGCATTGAACTTGTTATGGTCGCCCTGAAGCTTCATATCGAAGTCCATGGCGTCGGAATAGCTGATATTGATCTTCTTTGCCTTGGTAGGAGTCTCAGGAACGTCGTTTCCTATAAAGAGGATGTCGTCGGAACTTTGATGCGCAGTGATGTTCTTCTTGGCAGCATAGTATCTGTCCATCGTCTTATAGCGGTCCAGATGATCCTCGTAAAGGTTCAGGAAAACCGCGATATGAGGAGATGTCTTAAGATCCGACAGCTGATGGCAGCTCATCTCGTAAACTGCGAGCGCGCCTTCGGTCATTTCCTTATAGTAGTCGAAGCACGGGAAACCGATGTTTCCCACGAGAACTACTTCCCTGTCGAGAGAATCACGGAGCACGCGGTAAAGAAGCGACGAGGTCGTACTCTTACCTTTTGTTCCGGTAATACCTATTGTCTGAGACGAGAACTGCTCCATGAAAAGCCTCGTCTGTGATGTCATGTTGGGATGATCTAACTCTGTGATGATCCCGGGGCTCTTGATGACGAGATCATAGTCGTCGAACCTGACCTCTTCTTCGCTTCCCACAAAGAAATCGTACGTAACGTTCTCGCAGAACTGGTTTATGAATCTTTCCGTGGAAAGGCCTTCTCTGCCCTTGCCCCAGATAAGGATCTTCTTGCCGTTTAACTTGTCGGAAATCGCCATATTAACCTCTGATCTTCACGTCATATCTCGGCTCGATCGAGAACTTTCTGCCGGACATGGCAAAATGTCTGTTGCTCTTCGGGATCTTACGAAGTATCAGGGTCGTCGCAAAGAGCTGCTGATACTTAACCTTGCCGCCCTCACGCGACTTAAAGAAAGTGTTTATCTTATTTCTTCCGTAGTTGCCGTCACCTATGATCGGATATCCCATGTGAGCGAACTGCGCCCTTATCTGGTGCATCCTTCCTGTAACGAGCTCGACCTCGATATCGGAAACATCCGCACCGTCAGGTCCCACACCCTTATAAACATTTATAACTCTGTATCTTGAAGTGACCGGCAGGTCGCCCTTCTGCTCAAGGTCATGGATAAAGACCTGGTTTCCCGCCTTTTCCAGATATGCGCTTACTTCCTTCATGATGGCGTCATCCTCGCAGATAACGTTTTCGCCCTCAGTCGGCACGCCCAGCACGAGACATCTGTATCTTTTGATGAGAAGATCGTCCTTAAAGAGCGCGATCGCATCTTCCAGCGCATCCTTGTTTTTCGCGAGCATGATAAGACCGCCCGTGTTCATGTCTATCCTGTGACAAAGGTCCATATTAGGGTTATGCGTGTCTTTTCGAACGATATCGATGAGATTGTCGGTACCGACGCCCTTGCCGCCGTGAACAGGAATACCCTGGCTCTTATTGACGATCAGAAGATCATCCGTCTCAGCCACGACCTTATACGCATCCTTAGCAGGCTTTTCTTTCTTTTCCGTATTCTCGAAAACACTGTCCGGAAGCCACACTTCCACCGTCTGGCCCAAAGCTACCTCCACATCTGAGGAGACCTTCTTGCCGTCCACGCGGATATCTTTATGCTTCAGGGCTTTCTGAAGCTGACCCGCCGTAAGCATCGGGAATTCCATTATCGCGGCTCTTACAACATGTTTGCCGGCCTGGTCTTTGTTGACTTCAAAACTTTTCATAAATACTCCTGCTCTGAAATGACAGGTCAATATTACACCAAAACAAAAAAATCTGCCATAAGACCTAATTGTATATATTTTTTTAGATATTTTTATTATAATGTTGGTATTCTAGTTCAGAGGTAAAACATTATGAGAAAAACCTTCAGATTCGCTTCCCTTTTATTGATCATCAGCATGTTCTTAGCCTTCTCAGGCTGTGGCAAGTACCAGTCCACAAGATACATCAACACAGGCAAAGAACAGCTTACAGGTCTTCACCACGCTGAGATCGAGATCGAGGGTTATGGCGTGATCAGTGTTGAACTCGATGCAGATGTAGCTCCTATTTCCGTTACGAACTTCGTAGAACTTGCTAAGGCAGGCTTTTATAACGGAACAAAGTTCCATCGTATCATCAACGGCTTTATGATGCAGGGCGGAGCAGCCAAGAACGAAGACGACGCCAAGAAACTCCAGCCTATATACGGCGAGTTCTCTGCTAACGGAATCACAAATGATATCAAGCACGTTGCAGGAACTATCTCCATGGCAAGAGCAAATGATCCCAACAGTGCTACTTCCCAGTTCTTCATCGTTCACAAGGATTATCCTTCACTCGACGGTAACTACGCAGGATTCGGTCACGTAACTGACGGTATGGATATCGTTAACCAGATCTGTGAGAACACTCCGAACAGCGGAGAAAACGGTGCAGTAGCAGAAGAAGATCAGCCGGTAATCAAAGAGATCAGAATAATCGACTAATCCTCGATTATCAAAATGGTGGGACTATGATGAATATAGACAAAGAATTACAACGCTTGCTCCTTCAGAACCGCGAACGCGAGAACCCGGACGAATGGGGTTCATCCGATGCTTTCAGACGTGAGATGATATTCTATGATATCGTTTCAAGCGGAGACACAAAGGCACTGGAGAGATTATATAATCACCCTACCGCCTTGAAGCTCAAAGGCAGTCCTTTAAGTACTGATCCTGTTCAGAATCAGCGTTATCATACGATCATCACTACCGCTCTTCTCAGCAGATTCTGCATCCAGGCAGGTCTTGACGTAACAGTAAGTTACACCATAAGCGACATCTTTATAAGAAAGATCGACAGTTGTAATTCCGTAGAAGAGATCCTGACCTTACACAGACAGATCGCCGAATACTATTGCCAGAAGATGAAGTCCGAGAAGCAGAAGATCGGTATCTCCAAGCATATCGTAGCTTCCATCGAATATATAAGAGAGCACATCCAGGAGAATCTGTCCATCGAATCCATTGCTGATGCTCTCGAGCTTAACCCGAGCTATTTATCCAAGCTCTTTAAACAGGAGATGAACATCTCGATAAGCCAGTACATCAGAGACGAGAAGATCAAGATCGCTACAAAGATGCTCCGTTACCTTAACGAATCATCTCTCGATATCGCCAACTACCTGGGCTTCTCATCACAAAGTCACTTCATCCAGGTCTTCAAGAAGCAGACCGGTCTTACACCTGAAGAGTACAGACGTGAGCACTATCATAAGACCTGGCTCGGCGAAGAGTTTAAGACAGCTCAGTCATTCGACATCAAGGATCTCTATTCAGATGAGATAAACGACTGATCCTCATAATATGTATTTTATTAGGGCTTTTTCGGGTGATCCGGAAAGGCCCTTTTTATTTTTCGAAAAAGATAAAATATAACCAAAACTCCTGCAAACAGGGCATTCTACCAACGGTCGATTGAAACTCATTATCTATATTGTTAGATTAAAATCAAGAAAATCTACAGGAGGAAACTTATGAGACTTCGAAAGTTCTTATGCACTTTTCTGACCGTTGTGCTCATGGTCGCTTCTTTGTCTTTTGCCGTAGCGGCTGACGAAGAAGGAAAAACATATACCATGCCCGACGGATTGACTTTCACCGTACCGCCTGAATTCGATATGGCCATGTGGGTCGGAATGGACGAGGATGATCCTATTTTCGAAGAAGAAGAGATGACCTATACCAACGTTCAGGATACCTATAAATATATGGGTATCGAATTCCAGTCTCCTCTTGGAACTATTTCAGGGAACGAAGACCAGGTCTTCATTATTACAGAACTTGAGGTTGCTGCTCCAAACGACACTTCTGCGGAATCTTTTGTTGAAGATCCATGGCGCGACTACGAACCAACGCAGAACATGAACAGTAGTGAGGTCTACGGTTATGGTCTGGCTGATACGGGTGAACTGCCTGTCTTTAAGCTCGCTTTCAAGCTTTCAGGAGATGAAACGCTTCAAGGCTACCAGTATTCGCTTTTGACATCTACGGGAAGGATGCACCAGTTCAACATTTTCCTGATAGATTTCTCGTATTCCGGCGAGACTGTGACTTTTGCAGACGAAGATCTGGAATTCCTCGACTATATAGCTGAGTACATAGAAGGAAGTATCAAATATGACGGAGAGACATTGCCTATTGAAGCCGATCCGTTTACAACCGATATAACTCCGGTAGGTTCCTCCGACGGAAGTGGCACGACACAGACGCAGACAACGGATCCTTCCAACTCCACATCTGCGCCTCGCAAGAGCACTAATTTTTTCAAGAGTTTTACTGAGTTTAATTTCCCTTTGTGGTTACTTGCAGTCATTCTTGTTGCAGTCTTGATCGCAGGCGCCAAGGTTTCCAAGCGACATGAATGGCAGGAAAAGCCACTGGGTCTTGATACTTCCAAAGCAATACAGGGCTTTGCCGCAGTAGCTATTATCCTTCATCACCTGTCTCAGGACCTGCTCGAAAAAGCGGGACCATTTGAGTTCCTGTCAGAATGCGGCGTTATCTTCGTAGGTATATTCTTCTTTTTCTCAGGCTACGGACTTTATACCAGCCTTAAGACTAAAAAGGATTACCTCAAAGGTTTTCTTAAAAAGCGACTCATTACGATACTGATTCCTTTCTATTCATGTATCGCTGTATTTACCATTGCTTCCTGTATCTGCGGAGCAAAATATACACCTTTGGAACTTCTGGCGATCCTGAGCGGTTTCTATCTCATCAACAGCCATATGTGGTATATCGTTGAGATCGCTATCCTCTATCTGGCTTTCTATATCATCTACAAACTCATAAAGAACCGAACGGCAGCAACGATCGTCATGAGCATCTTCGTTCTCGGAATGATGGCAGGAAGCCTTTATCTGTGCCATGGTGAAGATTTCTCATGCAGCTACTGGTTCATGGGTGAGTGGTGGTTTAACTCCTCTTTCCTCTTTGTAATAGGTATCGTTGTCTCCAAGCATTCTGAGGTGATCACAAAGATTGCGCGCAAGGCGTACATCGTTCTCCTACCTGTTTTTGGAGTGCTCACTGTACTCTTCTACAAGCAGACCATATATGCTCTCCATACATATTCTTACTGGAGTGAGATCCCGGGCGTAGATCCCAGATATGGAGACAAGCTGCGCTGCCTTGTAGTACAGCTTCCATTCATTATCTGCTTTGTCATGTTCGTACTCCTTATCATGCTCAAAGTCAGATTTGGTAACCCTGTGCTTAAATTCCTGGGTTCCATATCTCTGGAACTTTATCTGATACATAACCTCTTCCTTATGGGACTTAAGGACGGTTCTATGTTCAGAGTAGCATCTCCGTCCATGTACATTATCCTTACTATCCTCATGGCTATCGGTGCAGCTACCATAATCAGCGGAACAGATAAGTATATTATCTCTCTTATTACAGGCAAGCTTAAAGGACAGCAGGATATCAATACATCCCGTAACCATTCCATAGATGTCATGAGGATAATCATGGCGTTCCTGGTAGTTACCATTCACTGGCCGTTTGACGGTAAAGCAGGAAACGTATTTATCACTTTCGGTAAGACAGCTGTTCCCTTCTTCCTCGTAGTTTGCGGCTATATGCTCTACAGAGACGACTCTAAGGAGATGATGAAGAGACTCCTCAAACAGACCAAGAGAATGCTCATCTTCTTTGTCGGTGCAAACCTGTTCTACGGAGTCGTTACAGCCATCGGTGACAAGATAACCATGGGAAGGATCGATATGAGGCCATACTTCACATCCAAGAAGATCCTGGACTTCGTTCTTTACAACTTCTCACCGTTCTCTGAACATCTGTGGTTCCTTGGTTCGCTCCTGTATGCTCTCGTCATCCTTCTTATCCTTAATAAGATAAAGATCTTAAAGCATGCTGTATTTTTAGGTCCGGTACTCATCGCCGCATATGTTATATTGTCACACTTGAATATCGGTGAACCTTATCAGCTCAGAAATGCTATCCTGGTCGGCCTTTCATATCCGTTAACAGGTATGCTCATAAGAAGGTTCGAAAAAAATATCCTGAACATAAAGTTCATCTCCATCATACTTCCGGTCCTTGCTGTCATAGCAAGTGTAGCGGCCATTTTCGAGCTGAATACGTATAAAAAGGGCGTGGAAGTGCCATTTGTCGGATGTGAGGTGCTTACGATAGTACTCGTGCTTCTTTGCCTGAAGTTCCCTAAGTTCGGTATGGGAACATATGCAGAGAAGATAGGAAAAAGGTCTTCGCTCGGCATCTACATCATGCACATCTTTACGATGATGATCTTCCTTGTGACCAACAACAGTTCTTTCTTCGGCAAGTACGGAGCCGTTACCATCTTTGTTGTAACAGCTGTAGGAGTCGAACTATATGAATGTATCAAGGAAGCAGTGATCAAGACTAGATAATTTCTTTTTCTAAACCCAATGTTATAGCCGCGAGGATCAGATGTTCCCCGCGGCTATATTATTGTCATTTATCAGTTTACCTTGCCGTCGAACAATCTTGTTCTTCTCTCAAGTACGATGTTCTTTATGTAGTAGACTATTACTGAACTTACTACTGTTCCCGCAAATACCGCTATCAGATATACGTAGATCCCGTATCGTGAATAGAGGAAATACAGTTTTGAGCAGAACAGATAATTGAGCATTATCATCTCTAGAGATATCTTCCCTAACAGTTTAAGGATTGGATTTCCGAACTTAACACGTGACATGATCGTCAATACAAGTACAAGGAATATGATCTCGAATATTGTCTCCACACTTAAGCCTTGAAGCTTATCCAAAAGCGGATGCGGTGAATCGAATGTCTCCGTCCAGTAGATGGATCTTTCTATAAGACCACGATGGATAAAGTCAACAAGTACAAACAGTATTGCTGACGCGATCAAAAGCGGCACAAAAGCTGTCTTGAAGATCTTATTGAGACGCTTCTCCTTATAGGCATAGAGCATGCCGAGAGGGAACATAAGTATCGTGTTATACCACCACTCTCCCATGAACCAGTATGACATAACAGCTGAATTAGAGTGACCCAATAACAATCCGATGATGACCATGACAATAACAGCAGCAGTCATGATAATAATTCCGTGTAGCGGCTTTTTTATCTTCGCGAAAACGATCCTGAATATCAGATAAAGGATCATGATCTCAACCGCAAACCACATCTGATTATTTATAAGGAATACTCCGAAAAAGCTGCAGACTACTTCAATAGGATGAAAGTGACCGCCTGATCTGATATTGTGCAAAAGTGCATCGGTAAGATAGATATAGTTACAGATAAAGAACGGGACAAGTACCGTAAATATCCTTCTTCTCATGAAACCCTTAATATAAGTGTCATCCGTCATCCATCTCTTTAAAAGTCCGAAACCGGAGCTGAAGAAGAAAAATGCTACTGCAAGGATTCCGTAATAGTAGTAGTTAAAGAACGGGAGCATTTCATCTCTCAGATCTCCTGAGTAAAAATGATCAAACGTAATGACTGTCTGATGGAAAATAATGAAGACAGCCAAAAAACCCTGGAATTCCTTACTCAGAACTCTGTCGAAAAATGACTCTTCGTTAAAGGACCTGCGAGATACATTAACAAGCAGGATAAGCAACAATATAGCTAAACTGATATAAAAGACTATCGTAAACTCCACTTGCAGTACTCCTTACCTTGTTAAACTAATGACATTTAGTGTCAGTGATATGAGAAGCAGAGATATGACAATCAGGATAATGATGACAAATCTGCTCCTTTCCCTCTTGTGACGTATCTCTTCATCACTCAATTCAACAGAATCATTAATAAGCTTTAATGCTTCTTCGCGTGACAAAGCCTCGTTCTCATCCTGCTTCTTTCCGGCAAGGATCTCCATGATGGAGACACCGAGAACTTCTGATATTGGTTCAAGCATTGATATATCGGGAAAACTTAAGCCTCTCTCCCATTTGGAAACGGCCTTATCCGTGACATTCAAAATATCCGCAAGTTGTTTCTGGGTAAGTCCCTTTTCCTTGCGGAGTTCAGTGATCAATTGTCCTGTCTTTTCTTTATCCATAAACTGAATGCCACTACTCTCCTAGAAAAAAGTATGTGGGATTCGAAAAAGTAAGTCAAGGGATGAATAGTCTCTATGGGATATTTTCAGACAAAAAGAAAAGCCAAGCGAATGCTTGGCTTTCTTGGCTCCTCCAGTAAGACTCGAACTTACGACCCTGCGGTTAACAGCCGCATGCTCTACCGACTGAGCTATAGAGGAATATATAATCCGGCAGCAACCTATTTTTCCGAGCCGTCTCCAGCTAAGTATCTTCGGCACCATTGAGCTTAACTTCTGTGTTCGGGATGGGAACAGGTGTGACCTCAAGGTAATAACCACCGGAATGGTTGAGAGTTTTGTAC
>JAGCGK010000201.1 GCA_017649645.1 Clostridiales bacterium
AAATCTCTTGCCTTCCTTGATAACTGCGGAAGGAGCCAGGGCCTTAAAGTTATCCGAAGACTCTCCCAATCCGGATGATCCCGAAGTCGCGAACGGGATCAGGGTCTTTCCCGATAGATCGTACGCCTCAAGGAATGTGTCGATGATCGAAGGCTCTCTGTACCACCAGATCGGGAAACCCACAAAGATCGTATCGTACTTTGAAATATCCTCAACCGATGTTTTGATGGCAGGACGAGACGAACGGTCACTCATCTCCACAGAACTTCTTGATGTCTTGTCTCTCCAATCAAGATCCGCGTCTGTATATTTTTCCTCAGGCTCGATCTCGAAAACATCCGCTCCGATAGCCTTAGCAAGATCTTCTGCAAGTTTTGCAGTAACACCGCTCGCGCTAAAATAACTAACCAATACTTTTGTCATGTTATACCTCCTCTTGAATCTTACAAACATCTACCCATTCTTTATATCCGCTGCATTTCTCAAGATCGGAAATGGAAAGACGTACTGCACTGTGATCTGTTCCGGCTGCCGGGTAAACTGTCTCGTGCTGTTTTAAGCTCTCATCAAGATAAACCGTAACACCGTCATTTATACCGAACGGACATACGCCTCCGATATCATGACCGATCAATTTCTCGACCAGGTCACCCGGGATCATCTTGGCTTTAAGACCGAAACGAGATTTGTATTTCTTATTATCGATACGGGCAAGACCTTCGACTAAGATCAGAACCGGCTTATCATCCTGAATGAACGACAATGTCTTGGCGATCATCCCCGGCTCACAACCGAGAGCTTCCGCCGCCTCTACTACTGTTGCACTGCTTTTCTCGGGAATGATGATCCTATCTTCAAATCCCGCTTTACGCAAATGCTCTTTTGCTCTTTCAAACGACACTTTTATACCTCATAGCCGGGCTTTATGTACAAAGCATCTTTATCAGCCATGATCGTATTGTTGTAGAAATCTTTCCAATCGGCCTGCTCGATCTCTTTAAAAGCAACTGAAACGGATGAGATATTACATCCCAATGTTTCAGCAACAGTAGCTGCGACCTTGTCAGCGCAGTTTTGCTTTATCTCCTCTGTCCTTCCCGGATAGCAATTGATCTGAATGTGTGGCATATCTTTATCCTCCTTGAATTAAATTATATTTCTTTCATCTTATCAGATATTATATCTTCCGTATCTGCCATCGCCTTTAGCGTCATTGTAAGAAGTTTATCAAGTTCCCATCCGAGCTGATCTGCTCCTCGCTCGATAACTTCTCTTGAACAACCTGCGGCAAATCCCTTGCTCTTATATTTCTTCTTAAGCGATTTAAGTTCCATATCCTTGGTACTCTTCGATGGTCTCATCAGAGCAGCCGCTCCGATAAGTCCCGTAAGTTCATCTGCCGCGAACAAGACCTTTTCCATCTCATGGATCGGCTCCACGTCAATAGTCACTCCGCATCCTACCGTAATACCGTAACCGTGCGAGCATACGGCATGGATGATATCATCTCCTACACCGCCTTCTTTTAAAAGTTCAGGAGCTTTAAGGCAGTGTTCCTCAGGATATATTTCAAAATCGATATCATGGAGAAGTCCTACGATCCCCCAGTATTCTTCATTATCACCATATCCCAATTCTCTTGCATACCATTTCATGACTTCCTCAACAGTCAGTGCATGCTGGATATGAAATGAATCTTTATTATATTCTTTCAGTAATGCATATGCTTCGTCTCTTGTGATCATGAAAAGTTCCTCCGTAAAACATAATATCACTCCAGGAAACCCTGTGAGATAAAATATTCTTCTCTTTGAAAATGTGCGTATGACGTTTTGAGTTTTTTGAATCCCCAATGCTCATATAATCCTATATGTTTCGGATGTGTATATAAGACCACATTGCAGCCATCCACCTGCCTTAAAAGTTCATCCACGATGATCTTTCCGATGCCTTGTCCCCACAGGTCTTCCCGAACTGCGATATTATAGATCGATGCCTGACAGATCCCGTCAGATAATGCTCTTCCGACACCAGCCACATGCCCGTCATCAAGTATAAAGACTTTTGCATAGCTCCTCTCGAAAACGATCCTTTGCGTTTTGCTGTCAAGATCACTTAGTCCGTAACCGTTCAATAGACCGGCCACTTCATCAAAATCTATACCGTCCATGTCAGTTCTAATCTCGAAAGCCATCATCTTCTCTCCAATCTTATGATTCTATTGGCATACCCTTCGATATGTTCATCATGAGTTGCGACCAAAACAGAATTTCCTTCTTTTGCATATTCTGATAGAAAACTTAATATCCTGTTTCCTGTTTCCTTATCAAGTCCCGTCGTCGGCTCATCGGCAATTATTACCTTAGGACCCATCAAAGCTGCACGAACGATAGAAGCTCTTTTAAGTTCTCCTCCCGAGAGTTCATACGGATAGTTTTCCGCCAGATTTCCTATGCCGAGTTTTTCCAGAAGTGAGATTGCCTTTTTCTTAAGATCTGCTTCAGGATCTGATTCAATATACGGATTAACGATATTTTCCAGAACAGTTATGTTCTTAAGCATTATGTTACTTTGAGGAACGTAGCAGATGCTGTTTCTGTGTATCTTGGAAAGCTCCTTATCCGGCAGCTCATACAGATCTACATCATTATATTTTACTGTTCCTTCAACAGGCTTAAGGATCCCCGCCATTATCGCCAAGAACGTACTCTTGCCGCTTCCGGATTCTCCCATTACAGCACTGAACTGACCTTCTTCAAGGCTATAATCCACAGAGTCTAAAATGGTCCTTTTGTTCTTCTTATATCTGTATGTTATTTTCTCTGAAACAAGCATCATTCCGCCTCCTTTTTAAGAGCCAGATAAGGCTCGATCCCAGTAACGTGAAACACAAAAACGATCGATGATACCAATGCGACAAGAAATACTATGGCCATGATAAAAATGATCTGTAATGTCGAACCGATAAAGTCCGGACCTAAGTACGGCATCGACAGGCTCATTCCGATATATCTTCCGAAAGGGATAACGATAAGAGCTCCCAGAAGACATCCTACGAGCGAACCGAATAAACTTACGATCCC
>JAGCGK010000022.1 GCA_017649645.1 Clostridiales bacterium
ATCGAAAGTGATGCTGCTGACTGACTTGCTGTCAGTGTATGAACTGTAACAGTGTATGTAATAGTTATCTTATTGTTGTATTCGTCTGCTACTTCACATGTGTAAGTTGTACTCTGATCTGCTGTTGAACTGAATGTCTTTGCAGTTCCAACTGTAGAATTTCCGTTTTTCCAAGCATATGTCAACGGGCTGTCATTACTGCTTATTGCATTTGCTGTGAACGAGAATTGTCCTCCAACTCCGATAATATCAGTTGTTGTGTTTTCTCCGGCTGTAAGTGTCGGTACAGTAATAACATAATCTACATTTACAGCATTGCCCATATTGTCATCGACAATACATCTGTATTCCTGAGTCTTTGTAGCAACGTAGGAATAGGAAGATGATGTTCCTCCATAACCAACGTCTCTATAAACATTATCTGTTCCTTTAATCTGCCACTGATAATTTAAATTTCTTCCGGCAGGAGATGTAACGGACGGCTTAAGAACTACAGTACTGTTATAATTTACCGTTTGATTTGTGTTCAAAGTCGAATTAATAAGAGCAGCTGACTTAACAGTAACGTTAAAGTATACCGTTACCTCATTTAGCGTATCACTTACAGTACAACCGTATCTTGTATCAGATTTCGGTGCAGGTGAATAAGTGCTTGAATAATTAAGAATGTTGTTCGGTTCAGACTCAACAAACCACTTATAAGTAATATTATTTCCGGAATTTGTTGTAGCTGTCACAGACAGATATGCGGATCCGCCTTCATAAATTGACACGTTTTCTGCGTTCTGTTTAACATCCAAAGCAGATACTTTTACTGTATATTCAATTGTTTCAGAGTTTCCGAAATCGTCAGATACAATACACTTATATCTTGTAGTGCTGTTAACGGAAGTCGTATATGTCTGAGCGCTTCCGTAATCTGCTGTTTCGACACTGTTTGTCCAATGATAATGGATGTCACCGGAAACACTGTTTGATGCGTTAGCAGTCAATGTAAAAGTCTGACCTTTTCCGACATTGAGAGTAGTTATATTGTCACCCAATGTAAGAGTTGGAACTGTAATCTCAAAATCAACATTATGAGTATGACCTAATCTGTCGCTGACTACGCATCTGTATGAAGTAGATCCTGTTACGGTAGTCTGGTAAGATTTTGCCTTTTCACCGGAAATATTGGAATAATTAGAACCACTCTTAATCTGCCACTGATAAGTTACATCTCCCGTGTTGGATGTAACATCTACAGTAAGATTCAAAGGTGTGTTTTTTGCAACTGTCTGATATTTATCATCATCACTTGTGTTATCTACGAATGTTGATTCAATTACCTTGACTGAGAATGTAACTGACTTTGTAGAATATCCGTTATATACAACACAAGTAAAATCTGTATCAGTTGTCACATTGGCAGGTTTATATGTGCTGCTCTGAGAATAAATGATGTTGAAATTTCCGTCCTTATACCATTTGTATGTAAGTGGGATTCCTGAATCTGATTCAGCGTATACAGTAAGTTCAGGAGTCTCTCCACTGTATATCTCAACAGTAGTATCAGAAGGAACTGTAAGAGTACAAACAACAATAAGATAATTAATAGTTACTGAATTTCCGTTACCATCAGTAATTACACACTTATACGATGTGTTGCTTTCTGCTGTACCAGAATAGGTACTGGTGTCAGATCCTATAGATTTATTATTGCTATCGTACCAAGCATAGTGGAGGGTGCTTCCAACATTACTGGAAGCATTGGTAGTTAACGTAAATTCATCACCTTGGCCAATCTTGATGTTAGTTTCGTTACTGCCTATAGAAATATTAGAAACAGTAATTACAAAATCAACATTGATCGAATTTCCGTAAGTATCACTTACGACACAGCGATATGTCCTTGAACCATTTACGGTAACTGTCTTGGAGGAAGAGTTGCCTCCGATACTTGTAAAAATATTACCGGTCTTTACAAACCATGAATAACTGAGATTTCCGTCACCTGTGCAATTTGTGTTCAATGTAACAGTTGAACCACCTGCGACACAACGGTTTTTCTCACTGTCAGGTGTATTATCGATAAGCTTATGAACATTATCAACTACAGTTACATTGTATGTGACGTTTAATTCCGGGTAAGTATCTCTGAAAGCATCATAGTATACGATCTGGAAATTGACCTGACATGATTTATCAGGAGAAAATGTATAAACATACTCTGTTTCATCTAATACATCTTCATCTACATCAGTAGTTTCTAATCCGTAAGTCCAACCGGCATAAAATACCTCGTCTCCCTCACCCAAACTGTACTTGAACTTTAAGGCTGCAGTATCTCCACGAGATATAGTGATATTCCTATCTGCTTCTGTTGTAAGATCCTGGAATCCATCCACAGGCGGAGTTGGCTCCGGTGTAATGGTCGGATTAACAGATGCGCCGTTAACTTGGATCAAGAAAGATCCTGTTCCTGTCTTTCCGGCGCAGGACCAGTCAAATTCAACTGATTGTCCGGAACCTTTCTTAACAGCCTTCATCTTGCCGTTTTCGAAAACAACAAGTCCTGTAGAACAGCGCCAGTTGGAAACAGTATATTGCGAAGGATCAACAACGAAAGAATTTCCTGCTGAATCCTCTCTTCTGCACTTCAAAACAACCTGCGGGAGGTCATACTCCTCATTTATTGTGTATGTGCTGTATGGACCGGTACCGTTTTTAACTGCAGTAGCTGAGAAAACACTACTATCAATGTCCATCGAAATGGATGAATAAGTTATGGAATCATCAGGGGCAACATAATTTGGATTGGACAATACGGAACTCATTTCCATTATCCAGTAGTGCTCACCGTTGAAGATAACGTGAGCGATACCGCATGCTACATATTCTGAATCGATAAGAGCTGCTCTCTGATACTGAGTTTTATCGCCCTCTTCTTCCCAGAACGCATATGCGGAATAAGTTGAAGCATATCCGTGACTTCTAAGTTCGCACTCAGAAGAAACACCATCGATCTCAAGAGTGTGGAATGCGCTTCCGTCAGGTCTTAATGCGACTTCATCGCTGTAGCTGGTACCCATCTCTTCAGCTCTTCTTATAGCGATCTGCTCAAGAGTGTAGTCATAGGTAAGCTGAACATCGATTCCGTTCCTGATTCTTAGCGCATTAACAAGATCCAACATCTCACGAGCATTAGTCTGATCGTGCTGGATCGTAACGCTGAAATCCATGGTTCCTGCAAGAACGGGAATGTCGAAAACCGATAAAGTGAAGACAACGACTAGAGCAAGAGCCAAGGCTCTCGCCATGTTACTGAGTTTATTTTTCACCACAAAATACCCCCTGCCCATCTTCCTTTCTTATATTAAATAATGGATGGGGTTCGATTTCAATCAAAAATCTATTATTATTTGAAAAACTCTTGTATTTTTCTGTAAATTTTCTGTTCTTTTTACTTCAATGAGGACACAAAAATATGCTTTGTATATCAAAACATCGCTTTTGCGAAAAGTACTGCTTTCTTAGGGTCTCCGTTAAGTTCGATCGAACCTTCGGTCAATGCCTCATAGAAACTTTTCTTGCCGCTCAATACTGCAGCGAAAACATCAGTATCCGCATCGATGTAGAATGATGCATTGTTGTATTCGTAAGGAGCAACTTCTGCAACCTTATCCTCAACCTTAACGTACAAAGGTCTGAACTCCAATGAACCTGTCAAAGTGATCTGAGTCGAGATGAATTCTGATGTAAACTTCGCCTTGTATGCCTTAGCTGTCATGGCGTTATAAATGCTCTCAAAAGTCGGAAGCACAACCGGCTTTTCCTTCTTTACGCTTGTCTTCTTTGCAGACTTTGGAAGTGCATTTGCTTTTACATCAGTGCTCATATATTAATCCTCCGATCAGTTAAGACTTCCCTCAACGTTTTCGGCACGCCACTCGAGGTACTCGTCATAAGTCATTCTCTTGTCGATTATACCACTATCAGTGATCTCAATGATACGGTTTGCAACAGTATTTACGAGCTCTCGGTCATGTGATGTGAAAAGGATCGGACCAGGGAATTTCTTGATGCCTTCGTTGAGCGCAGTGATCGCCTCAAGATCCAAGTGGTTCGTAGGATCGTCAAGGATGATGATATTGGAATTCGTAAGCATCATACGTGACAGCATAAGGCGCACCTTCTCGCCTCCCGACAGGACCTTCGCACTCTTTGAAGCCTCTTCACCGGAAAAGAGCATCCTTCCCAAAAAGCCTCTTATATATGTCTCTGTCTGGTCTTTCGAAAACTGGCGCAGCCAGTCCGCGAGGCTCAGTTCACAGCCATCAAAAAACTTGGAGTTGTCCTTAGGAAGATATGATCTGGAAGTCGTGATACCCCACTTAACTTCGCCCTCATAATCTTCTTCCTCGCCTGCGAGGATATTGAGTATCTGCGTGATCGCTACTTCGTCCTTACCGACAAATGCGATCCTGTCATCTCTCTCCATCGAAAACGTTACATCGTTAAGAGTTTTTCTGCCGTTATTTTTCGCAGAAAGACCTGTAACGAACAAAACGTCATTACCAATCTCACGATCCTGCGTAAATGAGATGAACGGATATCTTCTGGATGACTGCTTAACTTCCGGAAGCTCCATGTTTTCGAGAAGCTTCTTACGGCTTGTTGCCTGCTTGGACTTGGAAGCATTTGCAGAGAATCTGGCGATAAAGTCCTGGAGTTCTTTTCTTCTTGCTTCGATCTTCTTGGTCTGATCGCGGAGCTGACGAAGCGACAGCTGTGTGTACTCATACCAGAAATCGTAGTTGCCCTGGAAGAGCGTTACCTGCTTGAAGTCGATATCGACGATGTGTGTGCAGACCTTATTAAGGAAGTGACGGTCATGGGATACGACCAGAACGCAGTTCTCGAAATCCATGAGATAGTTCTCGAGCCAGCGGCAACTGTTAAGATCAAGGTGGTTGGTAGGCTCGTCCAAAAGGAGCACGTCAGGATTGCCGAACAATGCCTGTGCGAGGAGCACCTTCACCTTCTGGCCACCGGTAAGATCTCTCATCGGACGCTCATAGAACTCTTCGCCCATAC
>JAGCGK010000023.1 GCA_017649645.1 Clostridiales bacterium
AGCGCTGGAAGGAGAAATTAAATGACTAATAAGGATCTTGAATCAGCAAGTAAATATATTAGCCTTATTTTAAGGCATAAGCCTGAAACTATAGGTATTACGCTTGATGAACATGGTTGGGCTAATGTCGATGAGCTTATTAAAGGGGTCTCAAAGAAGTATCCTATAAATATAGAGATTCTCGAAAATATTGTCGCCGCCGATAATAAGAAGCGTTATTCGTTCAACGATGATAAGACTCTTATAAGAGCAAATCAGGGACATTCGATTCCGGTTGATGTTGAATTAGCTATTGTAAATCCGCCTGAGGTTTTATATCACGGGACAGGAGAAAAATTCGTAGAATCTATTGATGCACAAGGATTGATCCCTAAGTCACGTCTGTATGTTCATCTTTCCGCTGACACAGATACTGCAGTAAAAGTAGGTAGCCGTCATGGGAACCCGGTGGTATATAAGATTTTTTCAGGGAAAATGTTTCATGATGGGCATGTCTTCTACAAATCCGTCAATGGTGTATGGCTTACAAAAGAAGTTCCGGTGGAATACCTTCAAAAAATATGAATCACACTTTTTAAAGTATCATAGTAAGAGGCTGCCTATGTGACAGCCTCTTCTGCTTTAGTACACATGCCAAATGATATTGGGTGTAAATGTTCACTATAATGATTGCAACCAGGCAAGCAGATCTTTATCCTTCTGCCAGCTTGTTTTATCAGCTGTAGGCATATCTATATTTGCCTTTATTAGGGCCCTTCTCTTCATTTCAGAGTCAGCACGTGCGTATACTTCAGTTGTTTCAATATCAACATGGCCGAGAAAGTCGCGAATATAGTGCAAATCAACATCTGCGCGCAGTAAATGCATCGCTTTTGAGTGACGGAGAACATGTGGCGTTGTAGCTTTGTTGGACTTTTGCCACGATGTCTGCGCCATATATTTTTGCAGGAGAAAACTAAAAACAATCAGACAGGTGACATTTAATCACCTGCCTGATTAATGATTATGAAGAGAAATCTTAGGAAAAAGCCTTTAGTTTATGGCTTATTTCTGTTTTCTCTTCATAAACCAGAACTGTTCACAAGGATATGTGTTCATTGTGATGAAGGTTATTATCTGTTCTACAAAGACGAAGGGTAATAACCTATAATAGATATATCTTTTTCTTAACGTTTATCACAATGGAAGAAGGTGAATAGATAATGAATAAAAGATCCATAGCAATTATCCTGGAACTGATACCTGTAGTAGCAGCACCTCTTGCGATCTCACTTATGGTTGCTTCGATTGATTCTTCTGCTATTAGGTGGGTTATCAATATTTGCACGTTGATCGGATTTCTCGGATTTGTGTTCTTCATCATAGGACATAAGCTGGGAAAGAACAGTAAACCTGTTATCATTTTGGGTGTCCTGGATATATTGGCAACACTGAGTATCATAGGCTTTTATGTGCTGGCGATCTTCAGTTTCGGACTGTGATCGGACTTGCCTATTAACCTAGTAGGTGATTATAAGTAAAAGTTATCACTAATGATAATTATTAGCAATTTTTCAAACCACTCCGGCAGTGGTACTATAATGTCATCCAAACAAAATAACCTTGATGAGAAGGAGGAATGCAACATGAAGAATATAACTAACATGAAGGAGACGATGTGTCAGATGTGTATGATGTGTTCTACGTGTTGTAGAACGAATTAATCAGAACGGACTTTTTTGGAACAACGTTTTATCAATTAACTTACGGTTGTCACCAAGAAGGCGGCGGCCAATTTTTTTAGGAGGAAACTACTATGAGCAACATTAAAGAAAGTGCATTGGAATTGATCGGAAAGACACCATTACTTAAGCTTAACGGCTATTCCAAGAAAAAAGAGATTACAGAGGCAACAGTCCTCGCAAAACTTGAATATCTTAATCCGGCCGGATCCGTTAAGGATCGTATCGCACTCGCAATGATCGAGGATGCAGAGGCTAAGGGCCTTTTGAAGCCGGGAGCAACGATCATCGAACCTACAAGCGGTAACACAGGTATCGGACTTGCAGCAGTAGCAGCCGCTAAGGGATATAAAGCAATACTTACACTTCCTGACACAATGAGTGTTGAGAGAAGAACACTTCTTAAGGCATACGGCGCAGAGCTCGTTCTTACAGAAGGAGCTAAGGGTATGAAGGGCGCTATCGCCAAGGCAGAAGAGCTCAATAAGGAGATCGAAGGATCCATTATCCTCGGCCAGTTCATCAATCCTGCTAACCCTAAGATCCACAGAGAGACAACAGGTCCTGAGATCTGGGAGCAGACAGACGGTAAGGTAGACATCTTCGTAGCAGGTGTAGGTACAGGCGGAACTATCACAGGTGTAGGTGAGTATCTTAAGTCACAGAATCCTAACGTTAAGGTAGTAGCAGTTGAGCCTAAGACAAGCGCAGTCCTCTCAACAGGCGTACCGGGAGCTCACAAGATCCAGGGTATCGGCGCAGGCTTCGTACCGGACGTTCTTAACACCAAGGTTTATGATGAGATCATTCCTGTCGAAAACGAGGACGCATTCGCAGAAGGAAAAACTTTCGCAGTATCCGAGGGTATCCTCGTAGGTATCTCATCAGGTGCAGCACTTAAGGCTGCTGAGATCCTGGCTAAGAGACCTGAGAACAAGGGCAAAGTTATCGTAGCACTTCTCCCTGATTCAGGTGACCGTTATCTCTCAACTCCTCTCTTCAAGGATTGATGTCAGGGGTGATCTGGTTGGCAACAGATAACAGAGTCGAGAGAGATGAGTCTTATCTCGACAAAGTTAGGAAGCTTGTCGAGGAGACAAAGTATGGAAGTGTTGTCCTGATCATTCAGGACGGCAAGGTCATTCAGATCGATAAGACTGAGAAGATAAGACTTTAATATGACCGGTTGACCGGAGACATGTAAAATGCTGTTTTTGCAGCGTCTCCGGTCTTTTTATGCCAAAAAGTAGGTGAAAAATGAGTAATAACTATAAAGACCTGCAGAATTCTCACCCGTGTTTTGGCGGCCATAAGAATAACGCAGGAAGGATACATCTTCCGGTAAGTCCCGGTTGTAACATCGCTTGCCGCTTCTGCGACAGAACGATAAACGATGTTGAAGAGCGTCCCGGAGTTACCTCGAAGGTCCTTAAACCTGAAGAGTGTGAAGAGATACTGAGTAAAGCTTTGGAGATCTGCCCTGAGATCAAGGTCGCAGGTATCGCAGGTCCGGGTGACACTCTTGCTTCAGACAATGCACTTAACACTTTTAAGATCATAAAAGAGAAATTTCCTGACCTTATCAAGTGTATGAGTACAAACGGACTTCTTCTTAACGAGAGAGCGGATGAAGTCATAGAAGTCGGGATCGATTCACTAACCGTAACGGTTAACGCAGTAGACCCCGAGATAGAAAGTAAGCTTAATGCTTACATCATCTATCACGGTAAGAAGATAGAAGGAGTTGAAGGAGCCAAGATCCTTATCGAGAACCAGCTCGCAGGCATCAGAAAGATCGCCAAGGCAGGTATCACGGTAAAAGTAAATACGGTTCTCGTTCCTGAGATAAACGGTGATCACATTGAGACCATCGCGAAGACAGTCAAGGAAGCGGGTGCGAGTATCTACAACATAATACCTCTGATACCGCAGCATGAGCTCAAGGATGTAAAGGCACCGACGTGTCCTGAGATAGATGCGGCAAGAACGAAAGCAGGAAAGTACATTGATGTTTTCAGACATTGCCAGCACTGCCGAGCGGACGCGGTAGGAGTTCCGGGTAAGTCGGAATTCGGAGACCAGATCTATCAGAGAAGACTCAAGGTCAAGGAGACATTCTCACATGGCTGACGAGAGATATCTGATAGCGGTCGCATCAAGTGACGGAATAGTTGTTAACAACCACTTCGGGCACGCTTCAACTTTTTATATTTACGAGGTCGTTAATGATGTTATCGACTTGAAGGAAGTAAGAAAAGTCGAGCCTGTATGTCAGACAGGAGAACATGATGACAAAAGGCTTAATGAAAACGCGGAGGTCTTCTGCGATTGCGATTTCCTTCTGGCGAGCAAAGTCGGAGACGGAGCGGCGGCGGTGCTGGAGAGCAAGGGCATAATCCCTTACCAGATCCCCGGGATAATATCGGAATCGATCGACAAACTAATAAGATTCGAAAAAGTAAATAAACTGTTTGATTAAGGAAGGACATTTTTAAGATGGGCGAGATAAGACAAATCGCAATTTACGGTAAAGGTGGAATCGGTAAGTCCACTACAACACAGAACCTTACCGCAGGCCTTGTGGAGCACGGTAAGAAAGTAATGGTGGTCGGTTGTGACCCTAAGGCAGATTCAACAAGACTTCTTCTTGGCGGATTGGCTCAGAAAACAGTTCTCGATACGATCCGTGAAGAAGGTGAAGATATCGAACTTGACAGGATCATGAAGGAAGGTTACGGCGGCACAAGATGCGTTGAGTCAGGCGGACCTGAACCAGGTGTCGGATGCGCAGGCCGAGGAATCATTACTTCGATCAACATGCTCGAAAACCTTGGCGCATATACTGACGATCTCGACTATGTTTTCTATGACGTCTTGGGTGACGTTGTGTGCGGCGGTTTTGCAATGCCGATCCGTGAAGGTAAAGCAAAGGAGATCTACATTGTGGCAAGTGGTGAGATGATGGCGCTCTATGCAGCTAACAACATCTCCAAGGGTATCCAGAGATACGCGAGAACAGGCGGCGTAAGACTTGGAGGAATCATCTGTAACTCCAGAAACGTTGACCGCGAACTTGACCTTTTGAGAGCATTCTCAAAGGAACTCGGAACAAAGCTTCTCTATTTCGTGCCGCGTGACAATATCGTGCAGCACGCTGAGATAAATAAAAAAACAGTCATCGAGTACAGACCTGATTCAAATCAGGCGCAGGAATACAGAAATCTCGCTCAGGCAGTTATCGAGAATACGGATTTTGTAATTCCTACTCCTATGACACAGGAAAGACTCGAGGAGATCCTCATGGAATACGGCATGATGGAGCTCGCAGACGATTACAAGATCTAAATTTTTCGGAAAGGAAAGAAAATTATGGCAGGCATTTATCAGTCAATTACAGAACTCGTCGGAAAAACACCTCTTCTTCAGTTGAACGGTTACGACAAATCACACGGTCTCGAAGCTGACATCATCGGTAAGCTCGAGTACTTCAACCCGAATCAGAGCGTTAAGGATCGTATCGCACTCGCGATGATCGAGGACGCAGAGCAAAGCGGCAAGCTCAAGCCGGGCTACACTGTTGTTGAGACAACAAGCGGTAATACAGGTAT
>JAGCGK010000024.1 GCA_017649645.1 Clostridiales bacterium
AATACTTCAGCATGCTTATGCCTTAACTCAGACAGGGCCTTGGACTTTGAAAGAAGATCAGATTCAATTATCTTCAGTTCCTTACGAAGTTCTCCGAGTCTTATCTCGGAATTATCAATATCGGATATTTCCTTTTCAGCATCATCAGCAAATTTATTGATCTCGGAAATAGATGAACCGTATTTGGACTTCATGTCATAAAGAAGCGAGATCCTCTTATCTGTCTCATCCAGCTTTTCCTCGGAATATTCATCTGCCTCAAACTTTGAATTTACATCAGAAGCAAGTGCCTCAACATCCAGAGAAAGTGAATTGAGCTTTTCTGAGATCTCCTTATATGATTCATCGAAAACACTTAACTTCTCGATAATGCCGCTTGCCTGTTTAAGAGTTGTTACGGAAGAGTCTTCGGAAGCATACAAAAGCTCATTTGCCTCTTCCAAAAGATTGGAGATCCTGGCACTGTTCTCAAATCTCTTCTTAAGTTCACTTAATTCTTCCTCTTCGCCTTCCTTGAAATCAGCTTTGCGTATCTCGGAAGATGCAAACATGAGATACTCTCTCCTCTTGGCATTTGCTTCAGGAGAAGAACCGAGATCTCTTATCTTCAAGACAGTATTTTTATACTGCTGAAGGACATCGGTGTATTGCTTTTTAAGGTCATAGGCTTCCTTACCGATGAATCTGTCCAAAAGATCACAATGAGTATTCTCATCGAATATCTTCTGAGTATCATTTTGACCATGAATATCCACAAAGATGGATGAGATCTCTTTAAGTACCGTAAGAACAGCAGATCTGCCGTTGATCCTGGCACTGCTCTTACCGTCTGCATTTATCTCACGTGAGATGATAAGGTTCTCCTCGTCGAACGGCAGACCGTAGTTTTCGAGAATTACCTTAAGCTCGGAAAAAGAATCTTCAGAAAGGGCTGACGGATCAAACAGGGCTTCAACATATGCCTTGTCACAATCACTTCTTATCAAAGTCTTGGATGCTTTATCGCCAAGGATAAGACCGATGGCATCGATAAGCAGAGACTTACCTGCACCTGTCTCACCTGATATTACGTTCAAGCCTGAGCCCGGTTCAAAGACACAATGAGATATAACTGCGAAATTGGAGATCTCAAGTCGTCGGAGCATCTTAGTTCTCCACGTTTCCGGAGTTCATAAGATCCTTGATGGTTGAAAGTAAAGCCTTGGCCTCATCGATTCCCTGAGAAGCGATAAAGATGGTATCGTCACCTGCGATGGTTCCGACAACGTTCTGAAGGCGCATGGAATCAAGAGCTGCGGCAGCGGCATTAGCCATACCCGGAAGAGTTCTTACAACTACGAGGTTCATGGCACACTCACAGGAAAGAAGAGAATTGGAAAATACTGCCAGAAGTCTTCCCGGAGCAATATCGCCTGTCCTATCAAGAACAGCGTACTTGGTTGTCTGGCCGGGACCTGTTACCTTGATGATACCGAGATCCTTGATATCTCTGGAACATGTAGCCTGTGTAACTTTAAATCCATTCTTCTTCATGAGAGCCGTAAGCTCGTCCTGAGTAGAAATGTCATTCTCTCTGATAAGTCTTATGATAGCTTCCTGTCTGTCATTTTTTGTGCTCATAGAAACTTCCCCTTGCTGTGATCTTAGACCTGACGGTCTCGAAAAAGCCCGATTTACCGAGCATAACAGTCTTTATGGTCGATTCATAACCTGTGATCTTAATAGTATCGAACGGCTCAAGTATGACTCCGCTTCTTCCGTCCGGAGAAATGATCGGAGCCGTCTCGAAATCGCCGAGTTTGATCTCGATAACGCTCTTATCACTGATACAATAGCTGGAACGCTGGAGTGTATGAGGACAAAGAGGTGTAACGATCATATTCTTCATCCCCGGCATCAGGATCGGTCCGCCTGCAGCGAGCGTATATGCAGTAGAACCAGTCGGAGTAGATACGATGATACCGTCACCGTAGAACTTCTCGACATACTGACCGTCAATGAAAAGATCCATCTTAACGATGTTGAGCTTAGCACCTCTGGTTACTACGCAGTCATTAAGACAGATGTGTCCGTCCTTAAGATTGCCGTCCTTATCATAGACTTCGCAAAGAAGCTGAAGTCTCTCGAGTATCTCGTATTTACCGTCGATTATGAGTTTGATCGATTCTCTTATATCTTCGACATCGATCTCAGTAAGAAATCCGATACTTCCCTTATTGATGCCGATAAAAGGAATATTCAAGTCTCTGTATCTGGAAACAACTGAAAGAAGTGTTCCGTCACCGCCGATGGAGATGATAACATCAGCATTTTCAAAAGAACCGAAAGATACGCCTTCTTTCTCGATGATAAGAGAACTTTCCTTAAGGTCATTCTCGAAAACAGGCTGACTTCCCAGTTCCAGGATCACATCAGCACAAAGATCAGCGATCTTATAATCGGTATCCCTTGATATGTTAGAACAAATTCCAAAGATCATACTTACTCCAAATTAAAGATATGTTTATATTTAATCATTTTTTTGGAAGAAAATACATAGAAATAAGTCTCAATTTTCAAATTGAGATCAAAGGTATCAGTGCTTGATATGATTCAGGATAGTATCTGTTATCGAACCCGAATCAAGGCCTGCGACCTTAAACTGTTCTGATAAAGTACCGCATCTGATCATCGGATCTTTGATTCCGATATTATGGATATGTCCTTCAAAACCGTTAGCAGTAAGTTCCGCAACAAGATTAGCTCCAAAGCCGCCGTTGATGATGCCTTCCTCAACGGTAAAGATATTACGAACACCCTTAATAAGATCAAGGATCGATTCAGTATCAAGCGGCTTTATCATACAAAGATTTATGTTGATGCCTCTGTAGCCTGAGTTCTTAAGATTCTCAACAGCCTGATCGACTTCCTTCTGGATAGGACCGCAGGTAATGATCGCGAAGTCTTTGCCGTAATCATCGATTACTCTGGGGCTTAGGATATTATGCTCGATCTCGAGCTTGTACTCGCCTGCTTTGGAATATCTGATCGCTACCGGAGAATCCATCTTAATGATCGAATGCTTCATACATAAAGTCATGTCTTCATAGTCAGTAGGGACAAAGATCGTCATATCAGGCATCGGCATCATATAGGAAATATCGAAGATACCGTTATGTGTATGACCGTCAGCACCGACAAGACCTGCCCTGTCCATACAGAAAACGACGTGCGTCTTCATATAACAGCAGTCCTCGAGGATCTGGTCAAATGCTCTTTGTAGAAATGACGAATAAATTGCAACAACAGGCACCTTACCGCCGATGGCAAGTCCCGAAGCCATTGTTACGCAGTGTTCTTCAGCGATACCGCAGTCATAGAACCTGGAAGGATATCTTTTAGAGAATTCATCCAAGCCGGTACCGTCAGTCATGGCGGCACATACGGCTACTACGTTACGGTTCTTATTGGCGATGTCGATGAGTGTTTTCGAGAAGCAGTCTGTGAAAGAATTGATTGAATCGCGGCTTGGAAGGACAACGCCTTTTTCAAGGTCGAAGGATGATACTCCGTGATAATGCGACGGATCCTTCTCAGAGTGCTTGTAGCCCTTACCCTTCTTGGTACAGACATGAAGAAGAACAGGAGCATTGACATTCTTGACTGATTCAAGTGCTTTGATCAGTTCTTTGGTATTATGACCGTCAACCGGACCATAATAAACGAGGCCCAACTCCTCAAAGATGGTCGGCTTCTTACGATAGATCAAGAACCTGAAGAAATCCTTGATGGCAAGCATCATGGCAACGATCGGTCTTCCGAGGATCGGGATCTTCTTAGTAAGGAACTTCTCAGTAGCCCTCTTGGCCTTAAGGTAGCCTCCTGACAAACGGACCTTGGAAAGATGCTTAGCTAATCCGCCTACATTCTCGTTGATGCTCATCTCGTTATCATTAAGTATAACGATAACGCGGTCTTTCCTGTGGCCTAAGTCGTTGATAGCTTCATAAGCCGGACCTCCGGTCATGGCACCGTCACCGATAACTGCAATTACGTGATTATTCTTATCATTAAGTTCATTAGCTCGCGCTATACCAACTGCAGCTGATACTGAAGTTGCACTATGGCCGGTATCGAATACATCATAAGGACTCTCGCTTCTTCTTGGAAAACCGGAGATACCGTCTTTTTTACGAAGTGTATCAAAAGATTCATACCTGCCGGTCAAGATCTTATATGCATAACTTTGATGACCGACATCGAATATGATCTGGTCTTCCGTATAATCGAAAACACTTAATAAAGCAACAGTCAATTCAACGACACCAAGATTTGATGCCAGATGGCCGCCGTTTTGAGAGACAACATTCAATATCTTGTCTCTTATTTCTTTACACAAAGAAGATCGCTCATCTTCGGAAAGAGAAGCGATTTCCTTTGGTGTCAGATTGCGATTAATAAACTTATAATCCAAGATTAATTTTCCCTATGAGCAACATAGTCAACGATAAGACGGAGTTCCTTGGAATCAAATCCGTAATAATCAATAGAATCAAGATTTGCATATGCAGAATCAAGTTCAGCCTCGAGCATGAGCTTAGCTCTCTCGATACCGAATACTGTAGCATATGTCGGCTTATCGTCTCTCAAATCCTTACCTGCTGTCTTACCGAGAGTCTCCTCATCAGCTGTGAGGTCAAGGATATCGTCCTTGATCTGGAAAGCCAGACCGATGTTCTTGGAAAGATTTGTAAGAACTCTCAATATCTCTGTGGATGAATCACCGTCAAGAAGATAAACAGGAGTACAGATCGCGCACTCAAGAAGAGCTCCTGTCTTTCTGGTATGAAGTTCATGCAAAACTTCTGAACTGATCTTATGACCTGCTGATGACAGATCAAGATCCTGACCACCGAGCATTCCGTCAATACCGGAACACTGAAACATCTTATAAGCAGCATATGCGTACTGTGGTTTCTTGATAACGAGCTGAAGTACGAGCTCAGCTGCTCTGTTCAAAAGGCAGTCACCTGCAAGTGTAGCAAAATTATCTCCGTAAACCTTATGACATGTAGGCTTACCTCTTCTCAAGTCATCATTATCCATGCATGGAAGATCATCATGAATAAGAGAATATGTATGGATCATCTCGAGGCTTCTGGCAAACACGAGTACATCGTCCATATCGCAGTTGAGCATTCTGCCTACAACATACATAAAGCAAGGACGAACTCTCTTACCTCCGGAACAAAGACTGTACATTGAAGCCTTTGCGGTAATAAAGTCCTTGTTTGCATCATCGAAAATGCCCTCAAGCGAAGGATCAAACCATTCCTTAGTTTGATTCAAAAGTTCGATAATCGGTTCCATATATTATTCCTCCTCGTTCTCTATCTGTAATAATGATACACTTCCATCCTTATTTACGATAGAGATTTTTTGTTCAATTTCGGTCAATCTCTTCTGACAGAGATTCGAAAGCTCGACTCCGCGTGTATATAACTTCAGAGATTCATCAAGACTTACCTTGCCTTCACTTAACTTGGCAACTATCTGCTCGAGCTCCTTAATAGCATCCTCGTATACGAATTCTTTATCCATCGGATTCTCCTTTCAGTGTAACAAGATCGACCGTAGCATCAATATCTGCATCTGAGGTCTTGATCTTGATCTTATCTCCTGCCTTTACCTTATCAGACCTTAAAGTCTTACCAGTATCATCAAAGGTAATGGAATAACCTCGTTTCAATATATTAAGCGGACTCATAAGTTCTATCCTGTCCATATTGTACAACAACGAAGATTTTTCTCTTTCTATCCTCGTATTCTCGAGATAATTGAGTTTCTCATATAGATCTCTTACTCTCTTCATCTCATTTTGAAGCTGATACTCAGGTCCCGACAAGGCTTTATGATTACGCAGGGCATCAAGTCTCTTCTTCTGTGAATCGATATAACCCTGAACGGAATTATAAAGATCATTATCAAGGAGCATCAGTCTGTAGGACAAGTCATCATACTTAGGAAGAACGACTTCGGCAGCCGCTGTCGGAGTCGGAACTCTTAAGTCGGAAACATAGTCGCATATCGTGTAATCAACTTCATGTCCGACACCTGAGATAACAGGTATCGTGAAATCATAGATCCTTCTGGCAAGTGCTTCATCATTAAAACAGAACAGATCCTCAAAAGAACCACCGCCTCTGGCGATGATTACTACATCAGGCCTGTCTTCACAAGACTCAAAATAATCAAGTCCTGCTATGAGTTCCTTTGGTGCGCCGTCACCTTGAACCGCCGAAGGATATAAAGTCAGGTCAAAAAACGGATTCCTTCTTTTTAGAGTTCTTATGATATCGTGAATGACTGCACCTGAACCCGAGGATATGACACCGATCTTCTTAGGCATAACAGGAATGCTCTTTTTATGTGAAGGATCAAAAAGACCCTCGTCACCGAGCTTTTTGAAAAGGAGTTTAAAATTCTCCCTTAAGTCGCCCTTACCTATCTTACTCATATGAGTACAATAGATCTGGAAACGTCCGTTTTGGTTATATATTCCCGCATTACCGACAACATTAACGAGCATACCGTCCTCAGGAGCAAATCCCAGATTATTGGCATACCAGTTATACATTACGCAGTTTACTGTGCTGTCCTTATCTTTGAGCGAGAAATAACAATGTCCGCTATTGGCGTATCTCTTAAATCCGGATATCTCGCCTTTAACGGACATATTGGAAATCTTGTCATCATTATCGAAGACAGTTTGAACGTATTTTACAAATTCAGTTACCGAAGCAAAACCATACATAGATCAAAGGCTCTTTTCAAAGGAAGAAAGCACGCCGTTAACATAAGAACCTGAATCAGGCGTACCGTACTTTTTCGAGAGCTTTACAGCTTCATTGATCGCAACACTGGTAGGGATCTCATCTACATAAAGGATCTCAAAGCAAGCTACTTCAAGGATCGCTACATCCATTCTCGGAAGTCTATTGATGGTCCAATTCTTAAGGAACTTGGAGATCTTCTCATCGAGTTCTTCCTTCTTCTCGATCACACCCGAAGTAACCGTCTTAAAGTATTCTATATCATCAAGAAGTTCCTCATTCAAAGCAATGTACTGATCAAGCTGCTCCTCGTAGGAAATATCCTTAAATGTAGACTGATAAACGAAAATAACAGCAGATTCTCTTGTCTCGATCCTGCTCATCTGAACCTCCCTGGAGGAAGGATCCTGTCAAGAAACTTCTTGAACTTACTGAAATCACTGAAAGCAAATGCTCCGACAAAGAATCCAACCACTGTAAATGTAATGATAAATAGTGTTTTCCAAAAACCAAATATACAAAGAAGAAGCGCAACAGCAAAGAAACCTGCGGCACAAATAATGCCCGGCTTTGTGTTTGTTATCTTCTCAAGGATCTTAGAAATAAACTGTTCCATAATTATTTGTCAACCTTAGCAACAACAGGCTCAACCTTGCTGACTTTGACTGTAACCGAATCAACAACAATTCCGGTATAACGCTCGATATCCTTCTTAACCTTCTCCTGAACCTTAGCCATAGAAGACGGGATCTCAACATTTGAGTACAAGACCGCACTCAGGATAACCTTAATAGCATCATTCTTAGCTGATGATACGTGAACTCTGGCACTCTTGATACCAACCTGAGCAGACTTAGCTGAGTTAAGAGCAATACTCTCGATAGCATCAGCACCGATATCAACTACACCGATATCTGTCTTACGAACTCTGGTCTTACCTAGACGACCTGAAAGGATACTGTATGTGATCGTATATACGGAAGCGATCAAAATAATCATTAAAACAGCGAAATAAATGTATTTTGTACCTTTGTTGGTAACGATAGTTGAAAGCGGTGACAAGATATCAGTAAATACACCGTCATCAACCAAAGCATACAAAAGCACCATGGATATCAAGGCAAGCAAAACTGAATACAGAAATAACAGAAAACGTACGAGACGATTCATAACGCCTTTCCCCCTTAAGTTTTAGCAGGCTCTTCTTCGCGAGCAACGACGCCGCAAACATGGACGTCAACAGTCTCAACTACAAGACCCGTGAAGCGCTCAACATCAGCCTTGACTTTCTCCTGAATGGACCAAGCCACTTCAGGAATAATTTTACCATAATAAACAACAGGATAGACAGTTATTGCAACCAAGCCATCGTCGTTCTCATAGAACTCGACTTTAACTCCTTTGCCTTCGTGTACTACTCCTGCTATTTCTTTTAAAGCAACACCAAAAGAAGGAGCAAGTGAAGCCACACCGTCAATCTGAAGTGCGGCCTCGGCGGCATATTGAGCCACAAACCCTTGGGACATCGAACGATCGCCCTTAATTGATTCAGGATTTGCACCTTCAACCATATGCTTTACCTTCTCTCGATTATATTAAAAAGCGCTATTAAGCACGCTCCAAGTATTCACCTGTTCTTGTGTCAACACGGATAACCTCATCCTGGTTAACGAAGAGAGGAACCTTAACAACTGCACCTGTCTCAAGTGTAGCATACTTTGTTGCGTTGTTTGTTGTATCACCCTTAACACCAGGCTCACACTCTGTGATCTTGAGCTCAACAGTGATAGGAAGCTCTACCTGGAATACTTCACCCTTGTAAGAAAGAACCTTACAGATCATCTCTTCCTTAAGGAACTTGATGGAATCGCCGATAGACTCAGCGTGGATAGGCTCCTGCTCGTATGTATCCTGATCCATGAAGTAATAGAGGTCACCGTCAGAATAGATATACTGCATATCTCTTCTGTCAAGCTGAGCCTGCTCAAACTTCTCGTTAGGGTTGAAAGATCTTTCAACTACAGAACCTGTCTTAACGTTCTTGTACTTTGTTCTTACGAATGCTGCGCCTTTGCCTGGCTTAACATGCTGGAATTCTACGACCTGGTATACCTGACCGTCCATCTCGAAACACATGTTATTTCTAAAATCACCTGCACTAATCATAAAAAAGCTCCTTTATATAATTGCGAGACCGCATTTATTCACGATATATTATTTTACTTGACCTTGTAATATTCTTCAAGTATTTTCTAAAAACCGCCTATTTTACGAACTATTTTCTCAAAAGGACGCTTGATCTTAACATACCAGACTTCCTTTTTCTCATACTGCTCAACGAGGATAGATGTTACTCCCGCAAGATTTCCGGCCATTACATCAGTAAATATCTGATCACCTATCATTACCGACTCTTCCTTGGAAGCCTTCATAAGTTCCAAGGCTCTTAAGACTCCGTCAGTACGTGGTTTGTGAGCACAAGTCACGCAAGGGATATCCAAAAGCGAAGCTATATTGGAAGATCTTTCCGATTTGGCATTCGATACCAAGACCAAACGGAACCCTCTTTTTTTCAGATCATCAACGATGCCTCTGCTGAAATCTGTCGGTTCCCAAGTCCTGTCAGGACCTAGGGTATTGTCATAGTCCAAAAGGATGCACTTCATCCCTTTTTCGATAAGAGAATCAAAAGGAATGTCCGAAAACACCTTATAGACGGCAGATGGAACCATTGCTTTAAAGATATTTGGCATTAACTAACTCCGATCAGACTTTGAAAAGTTCCTTATAAAGAGCTCTTACAGCGTATGAACAGTAAGCTTCGGAAACACCGAACATCATGGAGATCTCGGAAGCACCCTGGTTAACGATACGAAGGTTGATACCTGCAGAAGAAAGAGATGCAGCGGCACGAGCCATGATACCGACGGAATTAGCCATTGCTTCACCAACGATCATAACGATAGCAAGATCTCTTTCAACTGAAACGCTCTGAGCATTAAGTTCCTTCTTGATCCTGTCAACGATGACCTTCTCTTTTTCCTCAGTAAAGTTCTTCTTACGAACAATGATCGTTACAGAATCGATTCCTGAAGGCATATGCTCAACGGAGATACCCTCTTCAGCAAGGATCCTAAGGAGATTAAGAAGGAAACCTACTTCCTTGTTCATGAGATACTTATTAACTGTAATCGTTGCAAAGCCCTTCTCACCAGCGATACCTGTAACAAGTGAATCGTAATGAGTACGCTTAGAAACGATCTTGGTACCCTTAGCAGAAGGATTATTTGTGTTCTTGATATGAACCGGAATACCTCTTACGAATACCGGATACAAAGCTTCTTCGTGAAGAACTGAGAAACCAGCATAAGCGAGCTCTCGCATTTCATCGTAAGTGATCTCTGTAATAGCAAAAGGATTCTTAACGAGTTCAGGGTTAACTGCATAAACATTATCAACGTCTGTCCAGTTCTCATAAACCTCTGCACCAACAGCTGCTGCAAGGATGGAACCCGTAATATCAGAACCGCCTCTGGAGAACGTAATGATCTCACCTTCCTTGGAATATCCGTAGAAACCAGGGAAAACACAGATCTCAGGACAATCCTTAAGAGAGCTTAGGTTATCATAGGATTCATCAAGGATAACAGCTTTTCCAAGATCATTATGCTTAAGGAAAAGTCCGCACTCCTTAGGGTTGCAATACTTAGCAGGGTGACCTACAGAATTAAGGTACTTAGCTACGAGACGTGCATTACAGTCCTCACCCATAGCTTTAACGGAATCAAGATACTTAATATCATCAGTATAATCAGCTCCTGCTACACTTCTGAGTGTATCTTCGATCTCAGGAATGATATCGACTACCTCAAGGGACTTCGCGATATCCTTATATCTCTCGATTACGGCCTTGATCTCAGTCTCAAAAGAATTTCCGGCAAGTCTTGCCTTGGCAACAGCGATCAAAAGATCCGTTACCTTAGTATCTTCACGATTTCTCTTACCAGGAGCAGAAACTACGATAATCTTTCTTTCCGGATCAGCGAAAACGATGTCACAGACCTTCTTGATCTGAAAAGCATCCGCAAGTGATGAACCGCCAAATTTTGCAACCTTCATAAAATCACCTCAATATTAGTTTTGCGTTGTGTCGTCGCCCTGTGCTGCAGGCTCTGTATCTGCAGGTGTCGGATCTGCAGGTGCCGGTGTTGTATCAGCCGGCGTCGGGGTAGTATCAGAAGACGATGGTGTCGTGTCTGATGAAGAAGGAGTTGTATCAGAAGTATCGGCTGTTACATTAGACTCTGCAGAAGACTCCGTCGTAGTACTTGATGTAGATTCAGAAGTAGCCTCTGTAGTTGTTGTTGCCTCTGTAGTCGTAGTAGCTTCAGTAGTAGCTGACGTACCGGATGTAGCCTGAGTTGTAGCTTCAGTTGTCTGCTGAGGCTCTGTCTCATCAGGTGTTGTCTCTGCTTCTGTAGTTTCCTCTGTCGGAGTAGGTGTAGGATCAGACTCGATCTCCGGTCTCTCCTCAACTATCGTAGGATCCTCATCAGAAAGCTGAACGTTAAGCACATAACCTTCGACACCGTCAGATGTCTTAACCTTACTGAATGATTCGCCGGATTCAGACTTGGAAACAACGTCACCCTTATTCAGAACTCCGATTATTGCAGATTCAACGTTCTCTTCTGCATAGACAGGTGTATTGTCATTAATGGCATACATGATCACAGTCTCAACTTCATGAGTCTCCTGTGTCTTCTTATCGAAAACATTAACCAGATGAGCTGCATTAAAGATAATAAACATAACAAGGTAACCGATACCGATAAACAAGAGAAGTATCAGGATAGGTATAATAACGTTTAATACCTTATTCTCTTTTTTCTCTTTCTTATCTTTCTTGCCGCTTCTTACCTCATCGGCATTTATCTTACCGCTGTTAAACATTGTAGTGTCTCCACCTTCATCATCAGCTCTGTTTACCAGATCTTCTCTGAAGGCCTTTGTATTTTCTCTTTCATTTTCTTTTGTAAAATCAATATAAGTAGCTTCTTCCTTAGCTGCTTTCTTGGGCTGCGGAGCAACCTCATGACTAGGATCACCGCCAATTACGGCATCACCCGGAAGAAGGAATACAGACTCGATCTTAATGACTATGGCAGTCATTCCTGATTTAACTTCATTATTAAATGAAGCACTTATGAGTTCCTTACACTTAACTTCTGTAGAAGAATTCGGATTAACAAGAACCCTGTTACGAATGGAAGCAGGAAGCTTCTTGCTGATACCGATTCCCATGAGACAAAGCTCATCGTTATCCTTAAGCTTTAAGTGAACCTTGGTATCTGCCTGGATCTCGCCATCCTGCGGCATTTTACCGAGATACTGTGTAAGAGTTGCATTTTCAGGATGGGTAGCTTCCTGCTCGGCAGAGATAACACCCATCTTTACGTATCTGTGGGCTACAGTCTGTTCCTCGGTAAGAGAAAAGATCTTGCCGTCACGAACCAAAACGGCTCTTGTATTACCTATATTAATAACTCTGAGGATATCACCTTCGATAACGACCAAAGTCATTGATGTACGAAGCGGTGTGCCTCCCTTGTTTACGATGAACTCGCAAACCTTGATATTCAATGAGTTTATAACTCTTTTCGAAAAAGAGTCAAAATCAAGTACTGAGTTCTTTGATACCTCAGCAACAATGGCGGATAATTCTTTATTCAGTTCCAGATTAAGAAAAGCACCCAGATTATCAGGTCCCTGAGTAGAGAACAGAGCACAGATCTGAATCGGAGAAGTCGAATTCGCTGTTCTTACGAATTCGGAAGTAAAATCCTGTTGATGTCTGTAAAGACTATGGAAGAACACATTCTCCTGAGGCTGATTAGGGATCAGGTTGGTCTCACAGATACATGTTGAAACAGTCTTGCTCATTTTATTCCCCCCATATAAATTCATGAAGTTTTGGTACTTGCTGATCCATATCGACGATCATCATCCACGGATTGCTCTGTACTGTATAAAGATTATCTTCCGGAAGCCTGTATTCACTTATATTATCAGCACCGCCGATACCATTCAATCCCACACGGGCAATATCCATTGTCTGCATATTGGTCTCAAACATACCGGTAGAATCTTCTACAAGTGCCATCTGACTAAGATAGTTCATACCACTGACTTTGGAAATAAGTGCCATAGCTACGGTTCTTTGTCTGGATGTTCTGACAAAGTCGGAATCCAGATATCTGATTCTTGACCAGCCGATAGCCTGAACACCGCTTAAAGTCTGAACACCACCTGATGTCAGGAGCGGAGCAGGATTATCAACAAGCTCATTCATCTCAGTAATAGCATAGTTGGCATATTTAACTTCTTCAGGAGAAACGTCGATCTCAACACCTCCGCAAAGGTCGATTACGTCAGCTGCCGAACCGAAATCGAGCATGACAAATCTCTGGATATCGAGATCAAAGTTGATATTAATGGTATTGATCATAAGACCAACACCGCCGTAAGCATAAGCATGTGTAAGCTTATCGAGCGAAGAAGACTGAGTCTCCTTTGTATCTCCTATATATACACCTGTATCTCTCATCAAAGATACAAGTTTTACGGTATTCTCCTTCTTATTGATCGAAACGATCATCATTGCATCAGAACGACACTGATAGTCGTTACTTCCACGCGAATCGACACCGAAAACAAGGATATTCTCAACGTTCTTATCTTTTTGCTTTACTTCAATAATTGGATGTGCGGGATCCACATACACCCTCGTGTGTCCTCCGTCAGCCCAAGATGAATCAACATCTCCCCCATTAAGGCTGGAATCGGAAGTGAGATCTAATGTCTCATACTCCTTCTCCGATACAATCGGAGTAACTACATAGGTGAAACCACCTAATACCTTATAAATATAAATTGTACAGCCTATCGCAAGGCCGAGAATCGCACAAAAAAAACGTAAAAGAATTTGTTTCCAAGATGTCTTGCGCGGCTTTGCGGTGTTTTGTTTTTTTGACATTATTCCGTTCACCTCGCCAAGATTTTTCTAAAAACACAGATATATTATATCAATTGTGGCAAAAAGACAAATTGACTATTATCTACAAATATAATGGTATAATTGAAAGTAATTCTTAGACAAAGGAGAAAACTATGCAAATTAGAAAAATCATTTCGGTTTTGCTTTGTGCTTCAATGCTTTTCGGTGTTGTAGCATGTAACTCAAAAACCGAAGAAACAACGGAGCCTACATCCGAGGTTTCAGAGTCTACGGAAGCTTCATCTGAAGATACTACCACAACTGCAGCTCAACCTACTGTAACGGAAACAACTGCCGTAATTGACGGTCTTTACGATCCAAGCAATCCTAATGCAGTTAACCCGGTAACAGGTGTTCAAGATATGAACCCTCTTTGCGTCGGCAACAGAATCATCGGAGTATCCGTAAATAATTATTACGAATCATTCCCTCAGAGAGGTATCTCCACAGCTGATGCTATCTTCGAATTCGAAACAGAAGCAGGTAAAACACGTTTTATTGCTTTGTTCGCGGATTTGGATCAGTGCCCTGAGATCGGCTCAATGAGAAGCGGAAGATATGTTTCAACAGATATTTGTATGAGTATCAATGCCGTATTCCTTTACTGGGGTGCTAACGAGCTCGTAAAAGGTTACATGAAGAGCGTCGGACTTGATTATGTAGACGGTAACATGTGTTCAGCAAGCTTCTACTCAGCTGATGAGAACGGTGATGTTGAGCTTCCTAAGAACTGCTTCTTCTGGAGAGAGCAAGATTGGAAGAATTCCAAGAAGTACGAGAACACAGGTGTTTCAAACGGAACTTACCTTAAGGCATCCATGGAAAAATATGAGATCGATCCTAAGGGTGAAGCTCCACTTCTTTTCAACTTCGTAAAGGGTGAGAATGCTTCTCTTGCTAATGCACAGGATTGTGCTGAAGTAAACGTTTACTTCTCTTCTGCAGTTCCGGATTCCAACTTCAAGTATGATGCTGAGAAGGGTCTTTACATGAAGAGTGCCAAAGGTCAGCCTCAGATCGACGAGACAACCGGTGAGCAGATCGGCTTCAAGAACGTATTCGTAGTATTCGCTAACATCCACCAGAAGGATACTCAGCCTGATCTCCGTGATGCAACATTCACAGACGGCGGTACAGGTTATTATCTCTCCAACGGTAAGATCGTTAACTTCACATGGACACAGGAAAATAAGACTTCTCCATTCAAGTACTTCACTGAGGATGGTCAGGAGCTCCAGGTTAACATTGGTAAGTCATTTATCTGCGTCGTTGATAACGACGTTAAGGATCAGACAACAGTTTACAATACAGTTGAAGAGTGATCTTAGAAATTGAATTTCAGACAAAAGAATACCGGAAGATAAGTCTTCCGGTATTTTTTATATCCAATTATTTTATCTTTCAATAATTATCATATTCATCTTCGTTTTTATGAAGGATCATAAGTTTAAGTAAAAAACAGATCCTTACCACTAACAATGAAAGAACAATACTTCCTGAATCAATAAGTATATCTATGATACTTGCAAATCTGCCTTCAACAAACAACTGAATATATTCGTCGACGATGGAAATAAAAGTCGCAAGCCAAAAGGCATATATTATGCAAAGCTCATTAACATGTTTGATGGATTTCCTCTGGTCGAATTTGTAAGCATGTTTGGGAGATATGCCATTAGTAAAAGACAGGCCGAGATAAATAGCGAAGGAAAGAAAACCGTATTCAAAGAAATGAGCGAATTTTCTGACGATCAGCTGATTTAATTCAAGACCAATGACTTCTTTAAAGAAAACAATAACATTATGACTTCTTATATAAGAATCAAACTCTGTCTCTGTAGCTAAAAAGAATATGATGCAAAACCATACAGATGCAAGTATCCAAATTAATACAGCAGATATCAAATTGAATATATTGATCTGGCTTTTTGACCTCTCCATAACGGCTCCCTGTGCTTATATATGGACTATTATATTCTCAAACAAAATAAAGGTCAAAGATATTTATTCTGGTTCTTTAAAGCTCTGTCTATATCTCTCTTAGTTTGTTTTTCGGCGATCGAATCACGTTTATCGTAGTTTTTCTTACCTCTGGCAAGACCGATCTCAAACTTTACCTTACTGTCCTTGAAATAGCATTTTGTCGGAACAAGTGTTAAACCATCCTGCTTTATGGTTGAATAAAGCTTAATGATCTCGTTTTTGTGCATCAGAAGTTTACGAGTTCTCATAGGATCAAGATTAAATCTGTTACCGTGATCGTAAGGACTAATGTTTACACCAACAAGGAATATCTCACCGTCTTTTACCGTACAGTAGCTATCCTTAAGGTTAACCTTACCTGCTCTTAAACTCTTAACTTCAGTTCCTGACAAAACAATACCGGCCTCAAACTTTTCATCGATGAAATAGTCATGAAAGGCTTTTCTGTTCTCAGCTATTATCTTGATTCCCTTTGTTATAGCCATATTATAAAGACAACGACGGAACTGCATTTAGATCTATTCCGTGTCTTACTCCTCTTATATATTCATAGTATCCTGCTGCTGCTATCATAGCACCATTATCTGTACAAAGTTTGAGATCAGGATAAAAAACTTCAAACTTTTCCTTTTTAGCCGTCTTATCGATAAGGTCCCTCAAAAATGAGTTGGCGCTGACTCCGCCTGCAAGACAGACTTTACGAATACCGGTATCATTAACAGCCGATACCGTATTTCTTACAAGTTCAGAAGCTATATGATACTGATATGAAGCTGCAAAGTCAGCAAGTACCGGAGCTTCTCCCTTCATCTTAAGATCATTCAGCTGATTAAGAGCTGATGTCTTGATGCCGCTGAATGAGAAATCCAGAGAATCCTTCATATGTGTATGCGAAAACTTATACGCATTTATGTCTCCGCCGCGACCGGCCTTATCCATCTTAGGGCCTCCCGGATAGCCGAGACCTATTACTCTGGCGATCTTATCTATAGCCTCGCCTGCAGCATCATCTCTGGTCGCACCGAGGATCTTCATCTCGGAATAATCGCTTACCAGAACGATCTCACTGTGACCACCGCTTACAGAAAGACAGATAAAAGGCGGCTCAAGATCAGAATGACAGAGGTAATTGGCGGCTATATGTCCGTGCATATGATTAACACCGACCAACGGTTTACCGGATGCGTATGCCAGGCCCTTGGCACAAGATAGACCAACTAAAAGAGCGCCTACTAATCCCGGACCGTACGTTACTGCAATGGCATCAATATCATCTAAAGTAACGCCCGCCTTATCAAGTGCATCACGAACTGTCGGATAGACGGCATCCACATGCATCCTGGAAGCGATCTCAGGAACTACTCCGCCATATCTCTCATGAAAATCTGCCTGAGAAGCAATGATATTACTTAAGATAACCCTGCCGTTTTTTACTACGGCACAGGCTGTCTCATCACAAGAAGATTCTATTCCAAGTATAAGTACGTCTTTATCCATTATCATCATCCAAAATATTTATGTAAGAATCCAATTATCTCATCGCAATAAGCTGCGTTATCCGTTGAGAATGCTTCAAGGTAACCGGCACCGGGAACGACCATCTCTTCAGTAAGATTGCTGTTGAGCCTCATTCTGTCATTAACCAGCTTCTTGATATTATCAGCACCGATAAATACATCATGTCCGCCGTATATGATACATACAGGGATCGGCATTCTGGAAACTTCAGAAGCTATGTTCAATGCCTTATCTTCTCCTGCCGAGAATCTGATGGCCAAAGGAACAAAGTTCTTAGTTACCTTACCTAAGAACTCATTCTGCTCTACGATAGGCTTAATATAATCATCGCTGCTCATGGCCGGTGAATCAAGGATCATTCCTTTTACGTAGCCTCTGTCAAAACCGAGATTCGTAAACTTGGAATCAAGTCTTTCTTTCTCAGCATCAGAAAGATTGGACTCAGGAAGCTTCGAATAAGCAAGACAACTCGAAGTACAGCCGGAACCTATGCCGTAAAGTATAACATCCGTAGTAACAGATATTTTCTTAACCTGCGCTATCGCTCCTATAACGTCCTGCCATTCCAGATATCCGTAACAGGATATATCACCTTCCGATTCACCTGAATTTCTCAGATCGAAAAGAAATACATTATAGTTATTCTCCAGCCAAAGTTCAATAAGGTCGACCATGTTAACGCCGAACGGAAGTCTGTTTGAACCTGAGTTATGTACGACGATTATTGTACTTATCGGCTCTTCGCACTTAAAGAACCAACCAGAAAGGTTTGTCTGTTCATCAAAAGATTCAAACGAACAAGTTGAATATGAAGGAAGCACGTTTGAAGGAATGTTGGACACATCACTTCCGTCAACGTTCATAAGCCTGTTCGAGGAATAAACCGTCAAAACGATAAAGAATATAAGGATTCCTGCAAGGATACTCAGAAACAAAGCAAGTCGTACGATGAGCTTATTGATCCTGGCTCCCGAGCTTCTCTTTTTTACGAAAACGTCATTGTTCATTGATCTGCCTCCCTTATCAGAGGAAGTCCTTTTTCTTCAGGATAATGAAAGAGACTACCATACTGACAACCGTTACGACAGTAAGCACAATGAACGGGATAGGATTTGATGAAAAGCCCGCATCCCAAGGAAAATCTATATTCTGACCAAAGAAACTCGTAAACAGATTAGGTACTGTAAGTACGATAGTAGCCGCAGCGAGGATCTTCATGATAACGTTCATATTGTTATTGATGATAGATGCATAAGCATCCATTGTTCCGTTAACGATCGAAGCATAGATATCAGCCATCTCATGAGCCTGTTTGTACTCGATGATGACATCTTCCAACAGATCTTCATCTTCCTCATACTGCTTAACAAGACGTCCTCGCATGAGTTTCTCAAGAACGGCCTCATTAGACTTCAAGGATGTGGAGAAGTAGATCAAGGACTTACCCCATTCAAGCATCTTATAAAGATCGCTGTTACTGATAGACTTAGCAAGACCTTTCTCAGCCTCTTCAAGACTCTTGTCCATGAATCGCAAAAGTCTCAAGTAGTCCTTGGCAATAGCGAAAAGTATCTGGATCGTAAATCTGGTCCTATAAGCCAGAACACAATCCTTAACACGGTTATCGATAAACTGATCCAGGATCGGTACTTTTCGAAGAGATACAGTAAGAATATGCTTCTTCGAGATAATGATACCAAGAGGAGCGGTTTCATACTTTACTACATTATTCTCATGTCTCGGATACGGAATATCCACGATGACGAGAACATCGCCGGTATCGTCATCATAGTCGATACGAGGCCTCTCCTCTTCGTCCAAAGGATATCTAAGGAATTCCTGCGGGATGTTGAGAGTATTCTCTACCTTAGAGATCTCTTCTTCGGTCGGAGCATACATGTTGATCCATGTATCCTCGCTTATCTCCTCGACCCTGTCTATCTGGTTGATACGTTTGGAGGAAGTTAATGTAGCATCTTTTGAACGATATATCTCGAGCATTTCACTTACCTCCTTCTCTCAATCAGTATTTGTGCTTAAAGCAACAAATATTTTACCATTGAAAATAGAGTTATTCCACCCAAAAATCAGATCTCGACCCTCACGGAAATAGTGTCAAATCCCATATCATTAAGCGTTTGAACATTCTCTTCACCGAAGCTGAATTTAGAAGGTCCGTAGATCACACTGGAGCAATCTGCAGGTCTCGAGATAACGATACATTCCTTATCTCCGTCTCCTTTGAGCCTGTAGGTCACCTGATCATAACAGGATCTGCAACCATCCTTATGTGCCCCGACCGGACAGAAATGACTTTGCATCCACGGAATAAGTCCGTCAGTATGAACCAGCAAGACCTTATCCCTACTAACCTTTTTGAGCATTTCATAGGACTCGGTCGGTTCAGTCTCATACGATATGAACGCTCCGTCAGAATCAACCAGAAGGATATTCATGGACTTAGAGTTAAATCCGTTCGTTCCGGCAGACAAAAAGTGCTTAATACCATATGTCTTCCCGAGCTCATTATCTCCGAAAACATTTGAATCGACATAACCGTACAATGAGTCTCCCAGTTCCTTCTTAGCCCTCTCGAAAACACCCGAAGCAAGCTTCATAACGGAGTCATGACAGAAATCAGGCATCATGATAACGAGCTTTGATCCGCTTTGAGCTATGAAATCATAGATCTTATTCGCAAATCCGTTAACAAGGAGATCATAGAATGAGAAACCGTAAAGATCGGCATCTCTGTTAAATCCGCCGCTGATCCTCTTAAACGACGGGAAAACATGAAGGATAAGATCCTTCCCTTCCTTAATATCGCTATCTTCACTATCGGAAGAAAACATATCATATTCTTCCATCATGATGTCTCTTTCATACTTATAATCGATCTCTCTAAGAAGTCCTTCAAGAGCACCTCTTCTAAGTTCATTCAAAAGACTGATCCTGCACTTGATCGGTTCATTTGTCACGATATAGACATTATCAACGACAAAAGGAGTATCACCCGTCTTTTTAAGCTGTGATTCGATCCTTTCACTGTCGATAGGATTACCGTCAAAATCAGACGGAATATCAACATCATAATACGAAGAAACATCACGGTTCATGCCGTGATTAACCTTAGCATCAATAGACAAAAGGTCTCCCTCAACATTAAGCGAGAGATCGACATGAGTCTTCTTAAGTTCATCCTTTTTGATCTGAACGTCGTGACCCATAAGGAAAACCTGTACCTTACCGTCTGGAAGTCTCTCGATAACTTCAGGGTGAAGACCCTTAACTGTAAGAGATCCAGGAGCCTCATGTATCTTTCCTATTGGGAAAGAACAAAGTTCGATACTTCCTTTTCGAACAGAAAGATAATCACCTTTGTCAGGCAAAGGAAGGTCCTCATCAAAACTGAACGTGATACTTCCCTTCTTCGGATCCTTTGACTTGAGATTACCGAGTTTTAAGCCGTACTTACCGACATATTCACCAGACAGGAATGCCTGATCCTTCTTCTCATTCAGATACTGCGAAGTAAAGCTTCCGCCACGGTTAAATGAGACGAGAAGATCATTTTGAACACTACGCTCCAGCTCACTGTCCAATGTTCCGTCATAATAGGCATCGATCAGTTTACGGTATGCCCTGACAGTATTAACGACATATCCTACTTCTCTCATCCTGCCTTCGATCTTAAATGACGAAACACCGGACTCGATAAGTTCAGCAATATAAGGAACCGAACTTCTGTCTTTCGGAGAAAGAAGATGACCGCTCTTGATCTTTGTCTTTTCCGCATAAAGATCATATTCCTGTCTGCACGGCTGGGCACAAAGACCTCTGTTACCGCTTCTTGAACCGCTCTTATTCATGCTGCTGAAAAGACATAATCCCGAGCATGATACACAGACCGCACCGTGAACAAATACTTCAGTCTGAAGATTATTGGCATTAGCCGCCTTAGTTCTTCTTTTGATCTCATTAACGGATAATTCTCTTGGAAGAACTACTCTTGAGAATCCGAGTTTAGATAGATTACTCATCGCATCATAAGAATAGATGTTCATCTGTGTGCTTCCGATGAGATACATATCAGGAAGTTTCTCATGGATCTTCTCGAAAAGACCGATATCCTGGATGATAAGTCCGTCAACACCAAGATCATATGCTGATCTTGCAGAACTAACCGCATCATCAAACTCATAATCATTAACGAGAGTATTTAAAGTAAGATAAACCTTTGAAGATCTGTAGTGAGCATACTTAACTCCTTCAGCAAGATCATCAAAAGTAAAGTTCTCCGCATTCATCCTAGCATTATAAGCGCCGACGCCCAAATATACGGCATCGGCACCTGAATCAACTGCTGCTTTTAATATTTCAAGGGACCCCGCAGGGGCCATCAATTCAACTTTATTCATTTATCGTTTTTCTTTTCCTTCCCCTCATCAGCAAGTTTTTCCATTGGCGTCGGTTCAACGACCTTGGAAGATTTATTCAAGAAATCCTGCTGCTGAAGATACATAAGATCTGTCTTCATATTGCTGTTATTATCCTGCAAAGTGATATACATATCACAAAGATCGATAAGAGCCAGAATAGCAGTCTTGGAATTGGTAAGACCCGGATTTGTGCTCTTCGCTTCCTCGAGCATATTATTTGCAAGCGTAGCGATCCTGTGGATCCTTATCTCAGACATATTCTCGTCAGTACCGAGAAGGTATCTGTTTCCGCCGATCGTAACCGGTATCCTTGACTGCTTTTTAGGCTTCTCAGGGACTATCGTCCTTGCCTTGATCTTCTCCTCGAGTGTCGGAGTAGGAACAGGCTCGGTAAAGGTCTTTGCCATTCCCTTATAACGCTGCTCGTAAGTTGCCATCAACGGCATCTTCTTTTCTGTCTTTGTCTTTCCGAGTGACTTGGAATCAGAATACATTCCTAAAATGCTCTTGGCGTTCTCTTTCATGATGATCTCCTGTTATGAAAACTGTTCTACGATATATGTGCCGTAACTTCCACTATCAGGTATAAATACTGATACACCGATATTTGTCCACTGTGAATTGATCATGTTCTTATTGTGGTTGGTCGAATTCTTCCAAAGGTTCACAACAGTATCTGCATCAAGCTTTCCTGTTCCTGCAGCAAGGTTCTCCGAATATGTTTTATAGTTCGGATTAGCTGTTGAGAAACTTGAACCATTTGGTCTTGTATGTGCAAAGCTGACTACAGTCTCAGCACATCTGATGTCTGTAGCCTTTATGATCTCAGCGTTAACCTTAACCTGACCCACACCAAGAGAGCTTCTATATGCATTGGTCTTATCCATGATCGCGATTGCGAGTTCCCTGTCATAATAACCTGTAATGCTCTGTGTTCCGCTAGATGTAGCAACTGAAATAGTTACTTTCGGATCTGCCTTATAAGCAGGAGCGGAAGACGGCATGTTAACAACGATACCGTTGGACTTACAGATATCCTTAAACTCCTTGGAATCAGCAAATCCGTTATATAGGATATTGATACCGTCCTTAGTGGATTTACCCTTGATCTCGTTCATCCAGAACTGAAGTCCCTCACCTTCAGGATCTCTTCCGAGGAAAACCTTGTAGAAAGCCTTTACTCTGGCTTCATCATTCATACCGGAATAAAGCTTGCTGAATTCAGGGCTGTCATAAAAGCCTTTCGCACAGGTCTTAGCCGTATCTCTCATATATGTCAGATTGTCGCACCAGAAATCAAGACCTGCCTGATCTGCTTCTCTTCCTAATACAACGCTATAAAGGTTTGATACGAAATTAACTACACCCTGAGATCTTGCTTTTGTATCTGAAGGAGCAACTGAAGTTCCGGAAACTACACCATACTTAAGGCAGATGTTAGCCCACTCTTTGGAATTGATAAAACCTTCAAGAACATCTCTTCTTGTCTTGCCCTGATCAAGTACAAGGCTCTTCCAATAGTTATATCCGTCTGTATCAGGCTTACGATCAAAGAAAACCTTGTAAAGGACATTAAGATACTCATCAAGTGTATATCCGATGCCGTAATATTCCTCACATGAGAAGAAATATCTGGCGATATTGGAAGCATTCATATTGCCTTCATCAAGCTGGCTTACCCAGTAGTTCAAGCCCTCCTGATCATATTGTCTGCCCATTACGAGATCATAAAGACGTGCAATAAAACCTTCAACTCCTGAAGGATAAGCTCTCATCTCAAACAAAACGAGATTATCGCCCGGATCAGGATTGGTTGTTGAAGCCAGAACAGCCGGACAGAAAGAAAATACTATGATAAGTGAAAGAAAAGCTGAAATCGCCTTTTTACCAATATTCATAAACAACACCCCAAAGAAATAATATATTTATTATAACAAAAGCAACTTGTACAACTCAACAAAATCAAGAGGTTTTAATACCTCCGCCCTGATAATTTCTTCGAGATCCATAGTTTTCAAAGCTTCCTTAAAAGGCATTTTCACATCAACAGAACTTAAATATGCAGATAAGGAGTTGGAAAGAGTCTTTCTCCTTTTCGAAAAAGCAGCCTCAACGAATGAACAGAAATCATCTGTAATCTCAAATCCTCGGTCTTCCCTTGAGAGAGTAATAACAGCTGAAACCGTATGAGGCATCGGATAGAAACAGTCCGAAGGCACTGTAAATTCGCGCCTTGCTGAACCATATACGCCCACCAAAACAGCCAGTGGTCCGTATTGCTTGTTTGACGGCTCACAGATGATCCTGGCGATCGCCTCGTCTTCTACCATGAATGTCATCTTCTCGGCATTACCGCAATCGACCATGAGTTTTTTCATGATGCCGGTCATCACGTAATAAGGGATATTACTCAAGACGTGATCATACGGCTTAACGATGTAATCCTCTTTCTTAAGCTTAAGATAATCACTCAAATGTAAAGTTACTTTACTACCGAGAGTTTTCTCGAGATAAGAAAAGAGCTCCTTATCGATCTCGACAGCCGTAAGACTCGAGCAAAGATCGCTAAGAGGCTCTGTAAGAGCCCCGATACCGGGCCCGATCTCCAAACAAACGGAATCGGGTCCGACACCGGAAACTTCGATTATTCTTTTAATTATGTCTTCGTTGCAAAGGAAGTTTTGACCAAACTTCGTCTTTGCATGAAGATCATTAGATTCAAGGATATGAACAACTTCGCTTCTATTCATATCAGAGGAAATATGCAATACCGGATTCAAAGATCTTCTGATCCTTTTCACCCGGAATGTTCTTGCAAAGATCAGGATCATAACGTTCACTGTGACACATCTTACCCAATACTCTTCCGTCCGGTGAAAGGATACCCTCGATAGCACATACGGAACCGTTTGGATTGAAGTTCGTCTTATTTGAAAGCTCACCCTTATCATCAACATAGCATGTAGCTACCTGACCGTTTTCGATAAGCTTCTGAACGAAAGCATCACTTGCAACAAATCTGCCTTCACCATGAGATGCAGGTACATTATAGATCTCGCCAGGGTTTACCATTGTAAGCCATGGGCTATTGTTGCTGATGATCTTAGTCTTACAGTAAACATTCTGGTGACGTCCGATATTATTGAATGTAAGCGTTGGGCTCTCAGCTGTGAGCTCCTTAATGTCACCATAAGGAACAAGTCCGAGCTTGATAAGGGACTGGAATCCGTTACAGATACCGAGCATCAAACCGTCGCGGTTGAACAAGAGGTCTCTTACTGCATCAGTTACATACTGGTTTCTGAAAGCAGCCGCAAAGAACTTACCGGAACCCTCAGGCTCATCACCTGCGGAGAATCCGCCCGGAAGCATGATGATGTTACTGTCATTGATCTTCTTGGCGAGAGTCTGAAGTGACTCAGTGATCTCGAGCTGGCTCTTATTTCTGATTACGAAGATATCAGCCTCACCGCCTGCTCTCTCGAATGCTCTGGCTGTATCGATCTCACAGTTTGTACCCGGGAATACAGGAATGATGACCCTTGGCTTAGCACCCTTAAGAACATTTGGAGCTGCCTTGAAAGTCTTATCTGTCTTAAATTCCTTAACCTCACAAGGCATTGTTCCGTCTTCAGCAACTGTGTGGAAGATAGGCTCGAGCTTGCTCTCATATGCTTCAAGAGCTTCATCGATAGAAACGGAAGAATCCTTATATGTGATGATTCCGGAATCATTTGTCTGACCTAAGAACTTACCGCCAACCATCTCGATCTTATCGATAGCGTTTCCATCCTTATCAACTGCAAGGATAACTGTAGCAAGAGACTTCTCAAAGAGTGTCTTCTCATCGATATCAGAGGAGAATGTAAAGCCGAGCTTGTTACCAACGAGCATCTCCACTGTACGGGAAGCGATACCGCTTGACTTAACAACAGCAGCATTCTTAAGAAGTCCTCTGGATGTAAGCTCCTTAACAGCCTTGATAACACGAAGAGCGTGATCCTTCTTATAGTATCCGTTCTCGTTTCTTCCTACCTTGATGTAGTAAAGTCTCTGAGCTGTACCTGTAAGTGTAGCTGTGATGAGCTTATCGGTCGTTGTCATACCAACAGCAAATGATACGAGCGTCGGAGGTACGTGGATATCGTTAAATGTACCGGACATGGAGTCCTTACCACCGATAGATGCTGTACCGAAATCAAGCTGTGCCTTATATGAACCGAGAAGAGCCTGCAAAGGTTTACCCCATGCTTCGTTGGAGCTCATTCTCTCAAAGTACTCCTGGAATGTAAGTCTTGCCGTAAGAGGATCAACACCCATACAAAGGAGTTTCAAAAGACTCTCCAATACAGCATGATAAGAACCGCAATACGGGTTCCACTCTGTAAAGTAAGGATCAAAACCGTATGTCATGACAGAACATGACTTTGTTGTTCCGTGATCGAGCGGGATCTTACAAGCCATACCTTCCTCAGGTGATGTCTGATAGTTACCACCATAAGGCATGATTACCGAACCGGCACCGATAGTAGAGTCAAATCTCTGGATAAGGCCCTTTCTGGAGCATCCCTCAAGTGAGTTCAAAGCACCGAGAAGGGACTTCTTGAAATCACCAGCAACATAAGACTTGTTGTCAGAATCAATATAGGAACCTTCATTTGGCTTAGTAACAACTGCATCTGCAAACTGGCTTGCACCGTTTGTATCGATAAAGCTTCTAGGAAGATCAACGATAGTGTTACCGTTCCATATCATCTTCATGGAAGGCTCTTCTGTTACCTCAGCAACAACGATTGCTTCAAGGTTCTCTTCATCTGCATACTTAAGGAATTCTTCTCTGTCTTCCTTGTGGATAACGCAGGCCATTCTCTCCTGAGACTCTGAAATAGCGATCTCAGTACCGTCAAGACCTTCATACTTCTTAGGAACAAGATCAAGATTGATCTTAAGACCGTCAGCAAGCTCACCGATAGCAACGGATACACCGCCTGCACCAAAGTCATTACATCTTACGATGAGCTTTGTAACCTTAGGATTTCTGAAAAGTCTCTGGATCTTACGTTCTGTCGGAGGATTACCTTTCTGAACCTCAGCACCGCAAGTAAGAACTGACTTCTCATCGTGTGCCTTGGATGAACCTGTAGCACCGCCGATACCGTCACGACCTGTTCTTCCGCCAAGAAGAACAACGATGTCACCGGGAATAGGTCTTTCTCTTACGATGTTCTCAGCCGGAGCTGCACCAATTACGGCACCGATCTCCATACGCTTAGCAACATAACCCGGATGATAGATCTCATCAACCTGACCTGTAGCAAGACCGATCTGGTTACCGTATGAACTGTAACCGGCAGCTGCTGTACGAACGATCTTCTTCTGAGAAATCTTACCCTTAAGTGTCATGGATACAGGAACTGTAGGATCGCCTGCACCTGTAACACGCATAGCCTGATATACATAGGAACGACCGGAAAGCGGATCACGGATAGCACCGCCCAAACATGTAGCAGCACCACCGAATGGCTCGATCTCCGTAGGATGGTTGTGTGTCTCGTTCTTGAACATGAGGATATAATCCTTCATCTCACCGTCGACGTCGATCCTGATCTTAATGGAGCAGGCATTGATCTCTTCGGACTCATCAAGGTCTGCGATCTTGCCGTCTTTTTTAAGCTTACGCATAGCCATTGTTGCAACATCCATAAGGCAAACAGGCTTTTGGGAAATGCGCTCACCGTATACTTCTTCTCGTGTGGAAAGATAATCTTTGTATGTTTCTTTGATCTCTTCTGTAAGAGCATCATCGCCCTCGAACTTGATGTCCTCGAGCTGTGTAAGGAATGTTGTATGTCTGCAGTGGTCAGACCAGTATGTATCAAGAACTCTGATCTCAGTAACTGTCGGATCTCTGTCGATCTCCTTAAAGAAGTCCTTAGTAAAGATGATATCAGCTTTACTCATTGCAAGACCCATGTTACCGCGCAAAGTCTCAAGCTCGTCGTCGGACATATCCTTAAATCCTGTGATAGTCTCAACAGTTGTAGGGATATCATATGTATCCTTCAACGTCTCAGGCTTAACATCGGAAGCCTTACGTGATTCAACCGGGTTGATAAGATACTTATCGATCTCTGCCTTCTGCTCTTCTGTGAGTGAACCGAAAAAGACAACGATCTTAGCTGTCTTTACAAGAGGTCTTTCCTTCTGTGTGAGGAACTGAACGCACTGTGCTGCAGAATCAGCTCTCTGATCATACTGACCAGGAAGTGCTTCGATACCCAATACATAGCAGGCATCTGAAGTATCGATAGTCTCGTCATAAACGTTATCTACCGGTGGCTCAGAGAAAACAACTTTCTTTGCTTCTTCGTACTCCTCATCGGTAATACCTGAGACATCATACCTGTTGTAGATCTTAACAGACTCGAGAGTCGAGATACCGAGGTCTGACTTCAGATCTTTGAGAATGCCTCTTGCCTCGACTGCAAAAGGAAGTTTTTTCTCAGAAAAGATTCTGCGAACTTCTTGTGACATAATTAATCCTCCACACTTGTTTATATTAGAATTCTATAATCATTCGATAGTTTTTTCCAAGAGTTTTGAGTTATATTCCAAAAATCTCTTAAGGCCTTCCGAATCAAGAGAGCCGTGAGCTAGTCTTGCCTGATCATATACATGCAAAGCAAGTCGGTCAGCTTCTTCATCCTTGGTGCCTAGTTCCTTCATGGCTGTGAGCTTGGAGATCAAAGGACTGTCGGTATTAACGACTAAGTCTTCCTTGATCGGGAACATTGAATCGAGATCTTTATAAGGATCATCTTCCTTGCCAGTGCTCATCTTCTCGAACTGCTTACGCATCTCAGCCATTCTTCTGGCTTCCTCTGTCTCTCTGATGAAAGCAGGCATCTGGTCATTACCCAAAGCCATAACGGATACTTCAAGCTTATCATCATTCAATGCCTTACGGAAAAGATCAGAGAGCTTATCCTTAACTTCAGTATCGCCTTCCTTACCGGAAAGTTCACTGTCTACTCTCTTGAACTTGAAGTTCTGATACTTGTATTCGAGGAATGAGATAAAGTTGTTATCAAGTTCCTCATCAAGGATGATTACCTTAAATCCGTCTTTCTCAGCCATTGAGACATAAGCTGCCTGAGCTGTCGGATCAGTTGTATATCTGATCGTATCCTTGCCGTCTGTAAGTTCTGAGATAGTTGCAAATCCGCCGTCATTGAGCTTGAACAGGCAGATGTCCTTTGTTTTCTCATAGAACTTTTCTTCCTTCATCATTCCGTACTTAACGAATACGGAGATGTCAGACCAGTATTTCTCGAAAGATTCTCTGTCCTTCTTGAAAACATCATTAAGCTTATCGGATACTTTTCGAATGATATGGGAAGAAAGCTTCTTAACATATTCATCCTGCTGCAGAGCGGATCTTGAGACATTCAAAGGAAGATCGGAGCAATCAAGACAACCTTTCAAGAGGAAGAGGAAATCAGGAATGATCTCTTCTATATTGTCTGCTACGAAAACCTGATGATTGTAGATCTTGATCCTGCCTTCAAGGCTCTGATATACGTTATCTGTCTTAGGGAAATAAAGGATTCCCTGAAGGTTGAACGGATAGTCCATGTTGAGATGGATCCAGAACAAAGGATCTCTCATATCAGGGAAAACACTGTGGTAGAACTCTTTATACTCTTCCTCAGTACACTCGGACGGTTTCTTTGTCCAAAGCGGCTCAGGATTATTGAGAGGATGCTTCTCGTTTGATGGAGCAACATACTCCTCGCCCTTCTCCTCTTTCTCTTTACGGTTCTTCTCCTGTTCCTCAGCCTGCTTCTTGTCAGCTTCGATATCCGTGAAGTAGATCTTTGTAGGAACAAAGGAGCAATACTTACGAAGGATCTCTCTTATCTTCATGGCATCGAAAATGCCCTGTGCCTCTTCTGAAAGCTTAAGAGTGATAACCGTACCTCTGGTTTCTTTTGAGGACTCGGATATCTCATATTCCATACCGTCTTCGGATTTCCAAAGGACCGGCTCTGCATCCTTAACAAATGACTTAGTGTCGATGGTTACTTCATCTGCAACCATAAATGCGGAGTAGAATCCGAGACCGAAATGACCGATGATTCCTGCTTTATCTGTGGACTGTTCCTGATACTTGGTAACAAAATCCATAGCACCGGAGAAAGCGATCTGGTTGATGTATTTCTCGATCTCCTCTGCTGTCATACCGATTCCGTTATCTTCAAATGCAATAGTCTTGTTTGCATCATCATAGATAACATCAATGCGGTAATCCTCATTTTCTGTTGCTTCAGCCTGACCGAGTTCAACAAGTCTTTTGAATTTGGCAACTGCATCACAACAGTTTGATACCAACTCACGGACAAAGATGTCCTGATCAGAATAAAGCCACTGTCTTATTACCGGAAAGATATTTTCGGTCGTGACCGTTACTTTACCAGTTTTTAATGACATATATATACGCCTCCCAAAATGTTAATCGTTCTTATGCTGCTCGTAATAGTTTTCTACGATCTCTTTGTACATCTGCTGGATCTTGATGACGAGCTCATCATTAACAGAGTCAAACTGTACTTCATTGATCGAAGAGATAGGAAGAATATCAAAAGGCGTGCTGCTTACGAAAACAGCAACCTTATGTTCCGGATCCATAAGCTGTTTTAAGCCGAATGTCTTATAACGAAGTTCAAGACCTGCTTTCTGCAAAGCCTCGAGTACGTATTTTCTCGTGATACCTATAAGGATAAGGTCATTTGTTGCTGAATATATCTCACCGTCAACGATAGCGAAGAAGTTGGACTTGGAGCCTTCAGTTATCTCGCCCTGCTTGTTTTCGAGCAAGACCTCATAAGGCATGCCGTAAGGCGTAGCCTCAGTAAACTTCTTTGCAACAGCATCCTTGTACTCAGTTCTGAAGATCTTTACATGCGGTGCAACACGCTCCCACTGAAGGATATTAGTAGCAATGCCCTTCTCGAAAACTTCCTTTGACGGAATATTGGCTTCGCAGATATGAAATACAGTGTGTTCTCTGGTGATGACTACACGCATGTTTCCCTCATACTCACCCAATGCCAAAGCGTTGAGATAGTTAAGAAGAGCAAACCTGAGATACTTGGTATCAACATAAAAGCCTTCTGAAGCCTTTACGGAATTGCTTAAACGATCAAGATGATCTTCAAGGAAGAGAAGCACACCTTTATAGATCCTTACTGTTTCATAATAGATCGTGTCATAACACGGTTCAAAATATTCCATGGCAGTTTCAGAATTACTGCTAACAAGTCTGCCGTCGATCATAAGGATATTAGAGAGATTATTCTCGATCATAGGATATGCCATAAAAGATTCCTCCTATAAATATACATACGATAAATTCTATACTTAAATCGATTTTTTTAAAAGAAAATATTGCACAAAAAATATAAAGTTCTATATTAATAATAGTTGTTTTTCGAGAATACTCACGAAAACACGGAATTTACTGTTGACGAATAATATGCGCAGTGCTATTATGTGCAAAGTTATTCAAGAATTTGCATAAATATTCATTCATATGGAGGTGCCCTATGGCAAAAGAAAAGTTTTTATTGGCTTACTCAGGCGGCCTTGATACATCAATCATCATCCCATGGCTTCTTGAGCACTATGACTGTGAAGTAGTTGCTTACTGTGGTGAAGTTGGCGTTGGTGTAGATCACGATTATCTCGAGAAGAAAGCACTCAAGTGCGGCGCTATCAAGTGCATCATCGAAGATATCTCTGAGGAGTTCGTTTCTGACTTCGTATTCCCTACACTCAAGGCTAACGCAGTTTACGAGGGTAAATACCTCTTGGGTACTTCCATGGCTCGTCCGGTTATCGCTAAGCACTTCGTTGAGGCTGCTCATGCTAACGGATGTACAACGATCGTTCATGGCTGTACAGGTAAAGGTAACGACCAGGTAAGATTCGAGCTTTCCATCAAGGCACTCGATCCTGATATGAAGATCCTTGCTCCATGGAGAATCTGGGATATCAAGTCCCGTGATGAGGAGATCGACTACGCTAACGCACGCGGAATCGAAGTTCCTGTTACAAAAGAGAACAACTACTCCAAGGATGAGAACCTCTGGCACCTCTCTCACGAGGGTATGGATCTTGAAGATCCTGCAAATGAACCTCAGCTCGATAAGATCCTCGAACTCATGGTTTCACCTGAGAAGGCACCTGATACACCTACATATGTAACTATCAAGTTCGAGAAGGGTGTTCCTGTTGAAGTTGACGGTCAGAAGCTCTCTCCTGCTGATCTTTTGAGATACTGCAACAAGGTTGCTGCTGCTAACGGTGTCGGTATCGCTGATATCGTTGAGAACCGTCTTGTCGGTATGAAGAGCCGTGGCGTTTATGAGACTCCGGGCGGAACACTTCTTTTCGCAGCTCACCGTGAGCTCGAGCTCTTGACTGTTGAGCGTGACACGATCCACTATAAGGATCTCGTAGCTCAAAAGTTCTCCGAGCTCGTATACTATGGTCAGTGGTTCCACCCACTCCGCGAAGCTCTTTCTGCTTTCGTTGATAAGACACAGGAAGTTGTTACCGGTGAAGTTAAGATGAAGCTCTACAAGGGTAACTGCACACCTGCAGGAACAACATCACCATTCTCTCTCTATGATCCTGAGATCGCTACATTCGAGGCTGATGACGTTTACGATCAGGCTGATGCAGGCGGATTCATCAACTGCTTCGGTCTCCCTATGAAGGTCAACGCTAAGATGAAGCAGAAGAATGGTCTTCTCTGATCTTTTTGAATTCTTATGAGGGGGTCGCGTTGCGATCCCCTCTTTTTCTTTTTCGAGAGGAGTGATCAAATATGTATTTTGTTCCGGACGGAACCGAAAGATGCGGATTTTACGAATGTGCTGACTGTGATAACAGGTTTCTTGACACAAGGATCGCACCGACTCTCGTTTGCCCTTACTGCGGCAAAGAAGTCGACATGGAGATAGGACCTGACGAAGAAATGCCGGTACAAAGAGAATCAGCAAAGCTCATCGAGATGATCGAAGGTACCGAAAACGTTGAAAAATACGATACATTGCTAAGCTTAGCCATCACAGGCGGAGATTTTAACTGGATAGATTAGGAGCAGATTATGGACATCAATTACAGGTTAATGAAGATCGAAGATTATCAGCAGGCTTACGACCTCTGGATCTTGTGCGGAAACGGTCTGAACAATAAGGATGATTCCCCTGAAGGCATCTCAAAATATTTAAAGCGTAATCCGTCAACTTCATTCGTTGCCGTTTGTGATGAGAAAATAATTGGTGTAATATTATGTGGACACGACGGAAGACGCGGGATCATACAGCATGCATGCGTTTCACCTGACTATAGAAGATCAGGTGTCGGTGCCAAGCTTGTCGACCTGGCGCTCGAAGCATTAAAAGCTGAAGGTATCACCAAAGTCCTTCTTGTCGCATTCAAGAAAAACGAAGGCGGAAACAGGTTCTGGGAATCACAGGGATTCACTCTCCGTGAGGATCTGAATTACAGAAACAAAGCACTGACAGAAATGATCAGAATAGACCCTGATTACATAAAGGAGTAATAACGATATGGCTAAGAAAATGTGGGCAGGCAGATTTGAAAAGGCTACTGACGAGGCAGTTAACGATTTTAACTCTTCCCTTCCTTTCGACTGCAGGATGTACAAACAGGATATCGAGGGATCTGTAGCGCACAGCAAGATGCTCGCAAAGCAAGGAATCATCTCACAAGAGGATGCAGATAAGATCCGCGAAGGACTCCTTTCAATCATGGATGATATCGATTCAGGCAAACTTACATTTGACTCTGATGCAGAAGATATTCACATGTTCATAGAAGAAGAACTCACAAACCGTATCGGAGATGCCGGAAAACGCCTTCATACAGGAAGAAGCCGTAATGACCAGGTTGCTTTGGACCAGAGACTTTATGCTATCGACGAAGCATATGAGATCATGAGTCTTGTAGGTGAACTTCGCGATACTCTTATCGATATCGCCAAGGATAACCTCCATACATATATGCCGGGTTATACCCACCTTCAGAGAGCTCAGCCTATAACATTTGCTCACTATCTTTCAGCTTATATCGAGATGTTCGGAAGAGATATGGCTCGTCTTGAGGAAGCTATCTCCAGAACCAACATCTCTCCTTTGGGTTCCGGCGCTCTCGCAGGAACAACTTATCCTCTGGACCGTGAATTCGTTGCTGACGAACTCGGAATGGATGATGTTACAAAGAACTCTCTCGACGGCGTTGCCGACCGTGACTGGGCTATCGAGATCTCATCATTTGCATCAATTCTCATGATGCACCTTTCAAGACTTTCCGAAGAGATCATCCTTTATTCTTCCCAGGAGTTTAAGTTCATCGAACTTGATGATGCTTATTCCACAGGTTCATCAATGATGCCTCAGAAGAAAAATCCTGACGTAGCAGAACTTACAAGGGGTAAGACAGGTCGTGTATACGGAGACCTCATCTCCCTTCTCGTTATCATGAAGGGCCTTCCTCTCACCTACAACAAAGATATGCAGGAAGTTCAGGAAGCACTCTTTGATGTAGTAGATACCATCAAAGGCGTTCTTGTTCCGTTCACCGGAATGATCAAGACAATGACTATCCGTAAGGACAACATGGAAACAGCTGCATTGGGCGGTTTTACAAATGCTACTGACCTTGCTGATTATCTTGTTCGTAAAGGAATCCCGTTCAGAAGCACACATGAGATCTCCGGTAAACTTGTTCACTATTGTATCGAAAACAATAAATCACTTCTCGACCTCAAACTCGATGAATTCAGACAGTTCTCAGATCTCATCGATGAAGATGTTTATGACGCTATCTCACTTAAGACCTGCGTCGAGAAACGACTTGTTACCGGCGGTCCTTCACCGGATGCTATGAATGATTATCTTAGCAAACTTTGATCCTATTTCAGCCTGTCTCATCTGAGACAGGCTTTATTTTTCTCTGATTGCAAAATAAGCATCCCTATTTTGCTTTATAGTGCAAATACTCATTTTTTCCGCAAAATAAAATTTTGTTGATATGTGTTGTTGTAGTAATATAGAAAAAGGTTTTACCAAACTAAAAATATTATTAAGAGGAAGGGATGTACTATGAAACTATTCAGAACAGTATTAAGCACTGTTCTTACTGTTGTTATGGCAGCAACTATACTGCCGTTAACCGGTAAGGACATAAAAGCAGCAGAAAAGAACCAGTTGTATATCTATGGTATCAAGGTCACCGATACGAACAAAGATGACATACTTGGCGACGGATCTTTGAAATATGATCCAGTCTCAAGCACACTCACTTTTGTAACACCTCATGATGTAATAGAAAAGACTGACAGTTATGCTCCGATATCGTTTTCCGGCGATACACTTACGATAAGAGGAACCGGAAGTTTTATAAGCGAGAAACATTTCGGAATGATCATGATCGGCAATCTCGTTATACCGGAAGGAAGCGATATCACGATCAAGGGTAAAGAATCAGGCTATATGAATCTTGGCGGAGATCTTACCGTAAACGGCAAACTTGCACTCATTCAATCTGATCAATCAGAAGATGAAGGTGTAGCAGGCCTGGTATCAGGAAAAATTACAGTTGAAGGTACAAACGCTTCATTGACAGGTTTCGGATATAACGGCATCGCTTGTGAAAAAGCATTCAGTATAAACAGCGGTTATTTCTATGTTGAAGCAAAGGAAGTCGGAGCTTTCGGTAACTATTTCCATTTGGGAGACGGAATGAGCTTAACCCTCCCTTCCGACGGTAAGTTCGGTCATGAAGAAAAGGCTGAGTATATTGCAAAATCCGACGGAAAGACATTTGCTACAATCATTGAGATCAAAGCTGTTTCAAATCCTACCCCTGCTTACAATTACGATACTGAAGGAGACGGAACTTTTGCAGATTTCATCGAGCGTCTTTACAATGTTGCGCTAGGACGTGAATCAGAAGCAGAAGGAAAGAAGTTCTGGGTCGATACCGTAACATCAGGATCTAACACCGGTGCAGACTGTGCCAGAGGATTCTTGATGTCCGCTGAGTTCTTGAATAAGGGCTTAAGCAGAGAACAGTTCCTTGATGTCTTATATAGAACATTCTTTAAAAGAGAAGCTGACAGTGACGGTAAAGCATATTGGATGGACGAACTTAATAACGGAATGTCCATGGAAACCGTTATCAACAATTTTATCAATTCACGCGAATGGTGTGATATCTGTGCTGCATACGGAGTAAGATCAGGAGCTCCGACAGCCAAGGCTACAATAGCATCTGCAAACTCTAAGGAATTTGCAAAGAGACTTTATACGGAATGTCTCGGAAGAGATGCTGAAGAAGACGGACTTAAGTTCTGGTCATTAAGTCTTACAAATCAGGAAGTAAGCGGATATGAAGCTGCAAAGCAATTCTTCACTTCTGCTGAGTTTAAAGAAAAGAATTACGACAATACGGAATTCGTAAAGAGATGCTACAAGACTTTCATGGGTCGTGATTATGATGAAGCAGGACTTAACTACTGGGTAAATCTTCTTAATAACGGAACAGAGCGCGAAGAAGTACTTAAAGGTTTTGCTCAGTCAAAGGAATATACAGATATCTGCAATACATATGGTATTACCAGAGGAATCTGATCATTTTTATAGTTGAAAACATCTAAAGAGTTGCCAATATGGCAACTCTTTTTTATGTAGCAAGATATTTTTAAAAGTGCTAGTATCAATCTCGTATGAAAAACAGATATGAATTGGACATGCTTAACGGCAGCATAATGCCTAAGCTCATTTCCTTTGCCCTTCCCTTAATGGTATCAAGTATTCTTCAGCTCTTGTTCAATGCTGTTGATGTCATAACCGTAGGTCAGTTCACAGGCAAAGAAGCACTTGCTGCAGTCGGATCTACTACTGCACTCATAAACATGCTCATAAATCTGTTTACCGGTGTTTCCCTGGGAACTAACGTATTGGCTGCCCGTTTCTTTGCTACAAAGATGGATAAAGAAATGTCTGAGACAGTTCATACATCCGTTGCTTTCGCATTAATCAGCGGGATCATAATGGCTTTTGTCGGTATAATTTTCGCGAGGCCCCTGCTTCTTCTTATGGATACAGACGTAGCCGTCATCGATCATTCTGTTCTATATATGAGGATCTACTTTATCGGCATGCCGTTTTTCATGCTCTATACTTATTGTGCAGCGATCTTAAGAGCGATCGGAGATACCAAAAGGCCTTTGATCTTCCTTCTTATCTCAGGCATCCTGAATACAGGTCTTAATCTTCTTCTTGTAATCAAATTCCATATGGGTGTAAGCGGTGTTGCAATAGCTACAGTTGCTTCTCAGCTTTTGTCCTGCATCCTCGTTGTTATATGTCTTATCAGAGCAAACGGACCATATAAACTTGATTTCAGAAAGTTAAAGATCAAATGGTCTCACCTTTTTACTATATTCAAGATCGGAATTCCTGCAGGTGTTCAGGGCACCGTGATCAACTTCTCTAACGTACTTTTACAGGCATCCGTAAATAAGTTCGGACCTGATGCCATGGCAGGATATACATCAGCCAACAGTGTACTCGGATTTTTATTCGTGTCCATTAACTCAGTATCACAGGCCTGCATGAGTTTCACGAGTCAGAACTACAGCGTAAGAAAGATCAAACGAATGAAAAGGATCCATATCGACTGCGTGATCCTGGAACTTATCGTATCAGGGATCTTGGGAGGACTTGCTTTTGTCTTCGGAAGACAGCTCCTTCATATCTACACCAAGGATGCTGCCGTTATCGAATACGGTTTTGATATACTGGCTATCACTTCAGCCACATACTTTTTGTGTTCCATCATGGACCTTTTGCCGAGTGCACTTCGCGGTATGGGAAGATCTGCGATACCGATGTTGTTTTCGATAATAGGAACGGTAGGAACAAGGATCGTATGGATATTCCTTTTGTTCCCGCATCACAAATCACTGGATTTTCTGTTTATCTCATACCCTGCTTCATGGCTGGTTACGGTCCTTATGCAGCTCACCTGCTATGTTATCGTCATCAGCATCATCAACAGAAAATACGGCAAGACTACTTCTTGATCGCATTTCTCATTGGTCTTATCACGATATCGAAAACATCCACGTTCGACGGTTTGTTGACTGCGAAAAGTACTGCCTCAGAAACGTCTTCCGGCTTTAAGACCAGTTCCTTATCAACGCCGAAACCAGCATTTCTGTATAGATCAGTATCCGTAAGATCCGGCGATATCAAAGACACCTTCACATCAGTCTTTCTTACTTCCTCGAAAATGCTCTTCGCAAAACTCCTGATACCTGCCTTACAAGCACCGTAGCAGGCACCGTGAGGATTAACGGAATCAGCTGTAACAGACGAGATGAAAATAATATGTCCGCTCTTTCTCTGCTTCATATATGAAAGATAGTGATTTGTTATCTCGATGGGACTTAGAAGATCAGTAAGGACCATCTCTTCGCACGCATCAGAACTGATATTCTCGTGAAGGCCATAGTAAGCACAGCCCTGGGACAAAACGATAACGTCAGGACAAGAGACGGAGTTAAGAAGTTTTCTGAGAGCTTTTCTGTCAGTAAGATCACATTCGATGAACTCGATGTTATCATCTGAAACCTTAGATATATCTCTTCCTACTCCAATTACTTCGTAGTCTTTGCTGAGCGCTTTCGCGCAAGCAAGACCGATTCCCGAAGTAGCACCAAAAACCAATGCTCTCATTATTCTTCCCCCCATAAAAAGATCTTATCTTCAGGCAGATATTCACGAACTTTATTCCTCATCTTATAGATCATCTCGTAGGACAGCTCACCATAGTGTGAAACACCTTTTTCAGCCTCAAAAGGAAATGCAACTACAGGCGTATCCGGCCTTCTTTTACGCATAAGCTTAAGATAATCGGAAGAGATCCTGAACACACCGATACTTACGTCATAGACACTTTTAGCAGGGATAATGCTGAATACATCATCAACCAGATAGAAATAGTCACGTTCCCAGTCTTTATAGTAGATCATCGGATCAAAGCAGATGCGGATCTTAAAGCCCTTATTAGAACAAGTTTTGATCGCAGCCAAGCGCTTACGTAAAGGTGCAGCCTTAGTCTCGATCTTTGCAACCTTATCAGGTGACAAAGTCCAGGCAAAGATCACCTGATCAGAAGGCTCCAGATTTCTGAACATCAAAGGATTTCCGGTCTTGGTCCTGATCTCGATAGTTAAGTCTTTTCTGGTCTTAGTTGCATCAATGAATTTTTTTACGTAACCGAACATCATCTCAGAAGCAAGAAGATCAGTATCATAAGAAACGCATAGATACATCGGATGCTTAGCTAATATCTCATCGATCTCCTTAAGGATGTCATCGAAATTCATGAAAGCAACTACATTACCTGTCGGATACATTCCGCACAGATAACAGTAATCACAGTCAAATATACAGTTCATCAGACACGAGCAGTAATAGAAATGATCGTTACCGAAGTTCTGGCAGACCTTTGAACCCTCGTAGATAAACTGGCCTCTCTGCTTAGAAAGAATGAGCGCAGGAGATCTTTTCTGAATATCGAAGTTTTGATGAGTTCGGTTAAATATATCCTTATATGAATCGATCCAGATAATATTCTTACACTTGAAAGGCGGCTCGATCCCCTTCTCGATATACACATTCGTATAAGGAAGGTTAAGTCCCCTAAGTCTGCTGATCCTCGTATAATTCAGATCCGAAGTCTTCTTAAGATCCTTAAGTTTTGTCTCGAAGATCCTCTTCATACCTGCTTTTGATCTTGTCTCGATCCACTGACCTTCGTCAAAATCAATGAGAGTATCCATACCGTTAAGCTGTCGATAATAAACGGTACGCTTGAGCTGATTGGCCATTGCTTCAGTAATGTGAGGAATGATCTTCTCATTATCAAGATAGACATCACCCAACGAATGATTTCTCTTAATGAAAGAAACATTCTTACAAAAATCAATGATCCTTTGAGCATGCATGTTGATGAGCTTATAAGGCTCGAGCTTCTTTTCCAGAACATCAACACCGTCAAAAACATCAGATATGACCTTAAAAAAGATCATCCTCTCCAACGTAAAATACGGAACACATCCTTCATATATCATTGATGATTCCATATCGAAAAGTCCCTCTCCCGAGGACTTCGGAGCCAAAACAGTTGTTATGCTGTGCTGGCTGAAACTGTTCTTATAAACAAGATCCGGATAATAAGTTCTTCCCGTGGCATCATCAGTTATCTTATTGATGAGATAAAGATCTCCAATGTTTCCGAATGAAGATCCGCAGATACCTACATTAACGACTAATGAGCTGTTATCAGGCTCATGTAACGTAAAATGGCGAGAACAGTTTCTTAGAGCAGAAACATGTCCTTCGCCAACTATTACGACTTCATAGCCATCTGAAACGAAGTGCTGATATTGATGTTCATCACTTCTTTTCTTGAGTCCCAGTATCTCGATAAACGGTCTGGCCTCTTCATAGATGGCAGTTACAAAAGTTATCATCTTAGTTTCTCATACTGTGGATAGGAGCAGGGATCCTTCCGCCTCTGTTAATGAAATCAGCACAAGATGCTGTATTAACAGGCATGATAGGAGCCGTTCCGAGAAGTCCGCCGAATTCGACCTCATCACCTACGCCCTTGCCAGGAACAGGGATGATACGAACGGCAGTTGTCTTGTTATTGAATGTACCGAGAGCCATCTCATCAGCAATGATACCTGAGATAGTTGTCGCATCCGTGTCACCAGGAATAGCGATCATATCAAGACCAACGGAACATACGCATGTCATGGCTTCAAGCTTCTCGAGCTTCAAGCATCCTGACTTAGCGGCAGCGATCATACCCTCATCCTCAGATACAGGGATAAACGCACCGGAAAGACCTCCAACGAATGAAGAAGCCATCGTTCCGCCCTTCTTAACCGCATCATTGAGCATTGCAAGAGCAGCTGTCGTACCCCAGGTACCGCACTCCTCAAGACCGAATTCTTCGAGAAGTCTGGCAACGGAGTCACCTACTGCAGGAGTCGGTGCAAGTGAAAGGTCGATGATACCGAACGGTACACCGAGTCTCTCAGACGCTTCACGAGCAACAAGCTCACCAACACGAGTGATCTTAAATGCCGCTTTCTTGATAGTCTCAGCAACAACGCCGAGATCTTTGCCCTTAACAGATTCGAGAGCGTGCTTAACAACACCCGGACCCGAAATACCAACGTTAATAACGCACTCAGGCTCACCCGGTCCTAAGAAAGCACCGGCCATAAACGGGTTATCTTCAGGGGCATTCGCGAAAACAACCAACTTGGCACAACCAAGTGCTCCGCGGTCAGCAGTTCTTTCAGCCGCTTTTTTAATGATGATACCCATATCTCTGACGGCATCCATATTGATACCTGTTCTAGTAGATGCGAGGTTAACTGATGAACATACGAAATCCGTTACAGCGAGAGCCTCAGGAATAGAATCGAGAAGCACTTTATCAGAAGTTGTATAACCCTTCTGAACGAGAGCGGAAAAACCGCCGATAAAGTTAACTCCGCAAGCCTTCGCTGCTTTATCAAGAGCTATAGCAAAAGGTATATAGTCCTTAGCTCCGCAGGCAGCTGCAACTATGGAAATAGGAGTAACCGATATTCTCTTATGTATGATCGGTACGTGATACTTTCTGGAGATCTCATCACCAACTTCAACAAGGCGTCCTGCATATCTGCAGATCTTGTCGTAGATCTTCTGACATGATTCCTCAACAGTTGATGCCGAGCAATCCATAAGGTTTATACCCATTGTTATTGTACGGATATCAAGATGCTGCTCGGAGAACATCCTGGTAGTTTCCAAGATTTCAAAATCAGTAATCATACAGCACCTCAGATCCTATGCATTGCATTGAAAAGATCGGTGTGCTGGATAGTGATCTGAACGCCGAGTTCTTCGCCAAGCTTATTGAGTTTTTCTACGATATCGGATTTCTCGATAACAACATCCTTAAGATCGACCATCATGATCATTGTAAAAAGATTATCGAGGATAGTCTGTGAGATATCTTTTATATTGATCCCCTCATCAGCCAGAAGGTTTGAGACACCTGCAATGATGCCAACTCGATCAACACCGACGACGGTAATAACAGCAGTATTTTTAGACATATTCATCATGCTCCTTTTCGAAAAGAATGATTCTTATTCAACAAGGATAATTATATACCAACTCAGACGTATTTTGAAACGAGCGCATTAGCACATTTGATACCGTCAATGGCTGATGAAGTTATGCCTCCTGCATAACCTGCACCTTCGCCGCAAGGATAAAGACCAACAACATTTGTGCTCATAAAAGATTCCTTATCGCGAAGGATCCTTATAGGCGAAGAACTCCTTGCTTCAACGGCCGTAAGGACAGCATCATCATCATCAAAACCCTTGATCCTCCTGCCCATCTTAACGATACCATCCTTAAGTGAATCAGATATGACTTCCGGAAAAAGTTCGTTAAGATCAGACGGCGTAACCGAAGGTTTATAACTTGGCTTTATGCGACCAAAACCGGATGGAACCACATTATTACGGAAGGCCTTAAAGGTAGTAGACGGAGCACTGTCATTACTTCCGGCTATCTCATAAGCCTTACTCTCGAGCACCTCCTGGAACTCAACACCGGCCAAAACTCCTTCACCGTAGATATCACTGTCAACAGGAACCAGCAAAGCGGAATTGGAGTTTTCCATATCACGGGCATAATAACTCATACCGTTAGTACAGATAGATTTAGCAGAGGAAGCGCCTGCAACTACTTCACCGCCCGGGCACATACAGAACGTATATAGTTTACGGCCGGTAACAGTATCAACTGCAAGCTTATATGAAGCAGATGATATATCATGATAATTCGCAGTATCAAAGCCGTACTGAGCAATATCGATATCCTTACGAAGATGCTCGATACGAACACCTACAGAGAAAGGCTTACTTTCCATGTTAACGCCGTTTCTAAGAAGCATTCTGAATGTATCTCTGCTGCTGTGGCCGATGGCTAGGATCATATCGTCAGTTTCTACATCATAGTTATCCTGACCCCAATCATAATCATATCCCGTAAGCTTACCGTCTACGATCTTCAATCCGTCTACCTTAGCATCGAAAATGATCTCACCGCCCAAAGACTCGATCTCTTTACGGATATTAACGACAACTTTACGGAGATTATCGGTACCGATATGAGGATGAGAATCATAAGAAATATCTGAAGGTGCACCGAACTTTACAAAAGTATCAAAGATGAACTGTTTATAGGAATCAGAGATACCCGTATGAAGCTTACCGTCAGAAAAAGTACCTGCTCCGCCCTCACCGAACTGAACATTGTTTTCCGGATCAAGCTTTGCATTGCCGGACTTATAATTCTCAACACGTTCGACCCTCTGCTCCATGATACGGCCGCGATCATATATGATCGGCTTTAATCCGTATCTGGCAAGAACTAATCCCGCAAACATACCTGCAGGCCCAAAACCCACGATAACAGGCCTTTTAGGCATTTTGATCTCGGAATCCTTATAGATAAAAACAGAATCTGTAAGTTCCTTATCCCTCTTTTTGAATTCAGCATCAGGAAGTACTTCTATCTTATAGTTAATGACTGTATTAGGCTTATGACGCGCATCAACAGATTTCTTGATTATCCTTACGGCCAATTTGCCGGACTCAACATCTTTAATGGCATCGCGCATCTTGGCATTACCCGTTTTAAGCTTATACTTAACGGCCTCATTTTCATTCACAAAATGATTCAATTCATCAGGAGCAAACTTAAATTCAAATGTCATACGATACTCCTGCTTATATCATCAGCGACAATAACAGAAGAACTCCATGCCCACTGAAGATTATATCCTCCGCAAGGACCGTCAACGTTTATAACTTCACCGCACACGTAAAGTCCCCTAACAAGCTTACTTTGGAGATTCTCATCAAGACATGAGAGCTTAACTCCTCCCCTTGTAACCTGTGCATTATCAAGCCCGTTCGTACCGGAAATATTGATGCTGAAGTCATGAAGTTCATCTATGAACTTATCGATCTCATTCTTGGAAATAAGCTTTTTGACTCCTATCCTTTTAAGGACAATATCAGTAAGGACTCCCGGCAATACGCCTGCTAGAGCATCTCTGGTACTTCTTTCGGAGAAATTAGCGATACAGCTTCGGATAATATCTTCGTCTCTGCCAATAAAATCCACAACAACAGTATTCTTACCTGTTTCCAGATATCTTGATAACTGCATTGTGCAGATACCTGAGATCCCGTAATCCGTAAACAGCAGTTCACCAGTCTCACTAGCCTTTTCATCGCCGTTACAAACAAGTCTTATCGAACAATTAAATCTGTATCCGGATAAGACCTTCAGGTCTCTGTCAGATGTTTTAAGCTGAACCAATGAAGGAGATATCGGAACAAATGAATCCTGTGGCATTAACGAAGCAAGGAGCTTATAACCGGAGCCGTCGCTTCCGGTATTAACATAACTCTTTCCGCCAGTAGCAATAATTATATTGGATGCCGGGTATTCCTTATCGGAAGCGACAACAAAATGGTCGTCTTCTTTTCTTATTGAGTTAACTTTCGAATCGAAAACAAAGCATTCCTGAGGGATATAAAGCCTCAGAACATCAATGACCGCAGAACTCTTAAGCTCCCAAGGATAAACAAGTTCATCCTTGTTAACAGTCTTTAATCCCAATGTCTTCTCGAAAAAATCGATAGTATCGATGACAGTAAAACGTGAAATAACAGAATCTAAAAGCTTAGGATCATCGGTAAAATACAGATTACTATCCAATTTCAAGTTGGTCAGATTGCAACGACCGTTACCGGTAACGGCAAGTTTCTTACCAGGTTTGGAATTAGAATCGAGAACAATGAAGTTTCTTAATCCTTTACTTACGAGCCTTGCGGCACACATAAGACCGGCGCTTCCTGCTCCGATGATTACTGCATCGTACATTTATTCCTCTTCTAAAAGCTTAAGGCAACGCTTGAATTTGCTGTCGTTAGAGAACTCTGCATTTGTCTTGCTTACAATATAATTAGCCATATCCATAAGATCTACGACATCTCCTGAGATAAGCTCTAACTCAAGTTCACAAATAGGTTCACTCTTATCTCCGGCAGAAAGCTTACCTACATCAAAGCAGGCTTCCATCAAACTGTCTCCATAACCGAGTGTATAAACCGTTCTGTTGAACTTAGTCTTGCACAAAGGCTCGAGGTCATCCTCCGTAATACCGTCAAGAGCTTCCATAAGGATGTCGGAAGGATCTTCACTTCTGGAGATACCATCAAGAAATTCCTCTTTGGAAAAAGACTTGGAAAAAGTCTTTACATTCCACTCATAACGCTGATGAAGTCCGTTATCGACCTTACCGCCAAGTTTGATGGTATGCTCATAAGTTTCCTCTTCTTCATCAGAATCAGAGATATTACGAACTCTAATAGAGCCGCCTCTTGAGATCATTCTTCTGTCCGGGGTATCGTAGTAAGTACTTGAAAGCTTAACAGCTTCCTGCTTCTCGTGTTCCATGCAGATGTTATAGAACCAGTCAGCATCAAGTATTCCAAAAAGTTCTTCTTCGCTTTTAAAAGCCAGTTTACATTCAGTTTCCATAATAGTCCTTAGTAAGTATATGTATGAACTCCGCTAGTAGATACAACTGTGATCTTATCGTTGCCGACAAAACCTACTCTCAAAATATCCTCATCAACGGATATATCAGAAATGACATCACCGTTGCTGCCAAACACAAATACTCTTCTGTCAACACTGATAACACACTTATCCTTAACAACGTTGAATGCGTTAACAGCAGTTCCTAAGAGTGAATCGTAAACGATATTATTTTTACTGTCAATAACAGCCAGTTTATTTACCTGTCCGACACCGTCGGAATAGATGATGAAGAGGTTATCATCAACTCCGAAAACATAATTAATGGAAGCATATGACACGTTCAAAGCCGAGAAGGAATCTCCGACAACTGTGTATGCACTGTCGCTTCCGAAGATAAGGAATCTGTCTCCACAATAAACTATCGAAGACAATATATCGTTCTTGTCTGTCGAGAATATCGCATAATCGGATGCAACATATTTATTGTTATCCTTACTGATAGACAGGAGCTTAACAAATGGTTCGAGTACGGCACCGTTAGTGTTAAGCGTAGTGATAGCTAGCACGGAGGAATCATTATTGAACTTGACGGATACAGGATATCCCGAATCTCTTGATATCCACTTATTTGATACATAGTCTCCCTCAGGAGTTGCAATAAGTATCTGACCGTAGGCGTCTTCGCTATCAAGGATGACAGATGCAAAACCGTCATCAGAAACAGTTGCACCTTTTACTTTATCTGCAGTTGATTTTGCATATATCTGATGCTCTAAGTCATACATCGAAAAGGCATATCCATCAAGATCACCGACCAAAACCTGATCTTTTCCGAAAACACAGAACGGATTTGTATAACTTACTGAATAACTATATGCTTCGTTTCCGGACAATGTAAGATAAGCAACACGATCATTTGTTACTTTTAGGACACCGTCTCCGAATGGATAGAACTTCTGAGCTTCAGCAAATTCGCAGGAAAAACCGGACTGTGCAGAAAGCCTTACTGAACTGTCTGCACCCTCAAGAGATGACTGCTTTTTCGAAATAAAATATAGTAAGACACTAGCAGCGATGATGATAAGCAAGAATATGATCATCGCAACAATCAGTTTATTTTTTATTGATTTCCCTTCGTCCATTATCATTCCCCGGCAGGTATATCATATATTCCATTTAGGTTATCATTAATTGCTGTAGTAAGCAAATCATAAGCACCCAAAATTCCATATGCATACGTATCAGTTCCGCCATTTTTGAACAATTCATTAGCATATACGAAGAAACCTGTATATTCGTCATTCTTCATAACATAATATGATGATTCGTCTCTTTGGATAAAGGTAAGAACATCATTAGTGAAGTCTTTATTGAAGTATTTGATAGTCAATACAGGACTGCCCTGAGGCACTGCATCAGGTTCAATATCACCGATCTTAAGAAGTGCCATCGACTCAAAGAATATAGCGGCATAGCATCTTCCTGAAGAACTGAATATCTTAGCATCACGTCCATCAAGGAATACCTGAGCATCATCAGAGGATATGGAATCCGTAGCGGTAATATCAAACGTGAATTCAAGATCCTCATATTGACCGATAATCTTTTTAACTGTACCGACATTTGTAGAATATACATAGTTACCGATAAGATCCTTGGTAGGATATGTCAAGTTCTCGATCTGCTGGGAACTGATCATAAAATAGTTGTCACTGACGGATCCGTAACCATAGAAAACGTCATCCTTCATATCAGACAGATAAATATCCTTAGAAGAACCATCCTTCATGACAAAACTCAAATGATAACTAGGATCATCAAGACCGACTTCTTTCTTCTTTTCATCATCAAGTTCAACAAAAGAAGAAATCTCAAGATCCTTGATACCTGTAAGCAAAAGATTGAGATTATCGCCTGAATCAACTACGACAGGCTCGACTATGTTAAATCCATAACCGGAGTCCGTCTCTTCAGGAATGATAGTAAATGGATAATCGTCAGTTTTTCTGTCCAAAATTATCTTCTCGACCTTGGAATAATCAATACCAAGCTTTACAGAACTATAGAAATTGATGTAATCATATTCACAGACAGCCTTTTTGACCGTCGTGATCATATAGATGCCATCCATGTTATCGACTGTAACATAACAGTTGGATGCATCATATGCATCATTACCCAGAGTAATTACCCTTACACTTCCGTCGTTAGCAGTTATGTTGATCTTATAAAGGTAATTATCTGCCAGACCATAGTCTTCTAGATTTGGAGAATCAACATTCAATTTTGATGTAGCTTTAAAATCCAGTACCATCGAAAGGAAAAGATTTATAGCATCATCAGAATAGCTCATTGAAGGATCTGAACCCTCAATAGTCCATTTATTGCTGTTGTTTGAAAGGACAAGATCATCTTTGTCCTTTCTCTCTATCTGAACTTTACTGACATCCTCAGGTTTATACAATACCAACTGATAATCCTGAGTCACCTCTTCTTCATTATCCTTAGGTTTAACGATTATAACTATTACGACAACTATAATCAGCGCCAAAAGAATAGCTAAAGGTATAAGAAGATTCTTTAAAGATTTCATATAATGCTCCGTATTACAAGCGAGATCTTCTGTAGTATACAACCCAGGCAATAAAGATAAATACCATAGGTATACCTACAAGGAATATGATACTGATCGCGCTTACTGAATTCTGGTTTACTCGAGCTTGATCAATAGCAAAACTGTTAATATCCTTAGCAGGAATAGTGTACTGATCTTCGCTGATAGAAATATGACTAAGTAATGTACGCAAGAACTGCATGTTTTCACTGTTGCTGCCAAAATAAGTCAACACATTATCATTCGTGAAATATTCAGATCCGAAAACAAAGACATTTATCGGACGATCCATTCCTTCAGAATAAGCGACCATAGCAACGTTACTTGCACCGGCCACCTCATACAAAGGATCACCGTTTTCATCAAAATCATTGAGATGAACCAGGGAAACTGAATCAGATGACTGAGCAATAGGCTTTGTAACAATACCGCTTACGTCAGCACCATAATGAACAATATTTCTTGGATATCTGCAGATAATAAAACCTGATGAGTTATTAGCAGCGAATGTATCAACAAGTTGAGCTTTGCTTGTACCGGATTCTGAATCCAATATGTAACCCGGATCATTTTCCCAGATACATCTATGCTCAATGGCAAGATTTACTTCGTTCAAAACATTGTTCAGGTGAGGATAACTTTCTGCTGAGTTCTCAGCTCCAAAGCTGACGGAAACTATAATGTTACAAGGTTTTTCACCTCTCCAAATATATTCTTTAATTGCTTCCTGTACCTTTTCGGAAATATCAGCATTTGGATTCAAGATAAAGAGCATATTACAGTCAGCCGGAATCTTAAAATCCTGAGTATTTACGGAAAGGTCTTCACATTCAACGTTCATTGACATAAGGATACTGCTGATCACTTCATGAGAAGATCCCTGAATATCCGTAAGGAAGTAAGCCTTTTCAGTACTCTCCGTAGTTACATAGAAAATACTGTTAACAAAGGCTGACTCTGTTTTGTTTGATGTAGGATAAGGGTTTCCCTCTGAATCATAATTAAGAGAGAAACAATCAGTTAAAGGATGAACGAATCTGGTCTTTCCGTTACAACTGACAGCGAACTGACCCATTCTGTTGGTACGGATATCTGTAAGCTGATCAGGATCAAGCTCATTAATGATCGTAGGATCGTTATTTGGATCTACATATTCAACAGAAATCTTATCGCCTGCATATACATCCATCGAATTAAGCATCGGGATAATATACTCGAAGTTCGTTCCTTCCAAAGATCCGGTCGGTTCGTCAAACAAGCCTACGATCCTGACCTTCTTATCATCCGGAATATTATCAATAAATTTCTTTGTTTCCTCAGAAATGGAATTCTGAGAATTGGAAGACATATCAAAGGACAAAGCCTTATCAAGTGTCAGATATAAAAGGATATTCAACACCAAAATGATAGCAAATAAGATTACAACCGAGCCAATAGAGAATACTTTAAGGTTAGCTGCTCTCTTATCCGTAATTAATTTCTTAGATGATTTATTAGACATTTAATACCACCTCCACTATTACGCCTGAGACCAGCGTTTCTTTTCGAGCATCCTGTATGTAAGGAAGAGGAAGAAGAAAGCAAAGCTCAAACAATAAATGATAGAAACTACATTAAGGATATGTAGGTTTGTGGTATTGATCCTGTTCATAGGATCAAGCCAATTGAATGCATTAATGATCCCATTTCTTACAGAAGTAATCGTATTATTTGTCGGTTTTCCGAAGATTCCCATGAGAGAAATAATACCGGAAGACAAGAAAGAACCGATAGTCGGTAAGAGCTGGATAATAAGGATAAATACAAAGGATACTATCGCAGAGATGATCTGGCTATCAGAGATCGATGAAGCGAAAATACCGATGGCGACATACAAAAATACCATGCAGAAGAATATTATCGTCGCAGATAAGACAGATAATCCGATAACACCGCCATACATCTTAGTTACAATTATCTGAACTATGATCGTCGAATAGAAAACCCCGAAAAGGCTGACAGCAGCTAAGTACTTGCCGAGAACGACCTTATAAAGCGGGATCGGAGCCGTATAGTATATAACATCCGTTCCCCTTTTCTTATCTTCAGAAAGAAGTCCCATTGTAACAATAGGGATCAGGATAAGGAAGAAACTGCAAAGTCTGATTATTATACTTGTCATGTTGATCGAAGCTACCTTAAAGGCTGAAGTAAACATAAAGCCTGAAAGGAATGCAAAAAGTGCAAAACCGATATAACCGACAGGAGATTTGAAATAGGAAAGAAATTCTCTTTTGAAAACTGCCAACATAATAAACCCTCCATTAAACTTCCTGAGTGATACTCAGGAACACTTCTTCAAGAGAAGCCTCGAGAGATCTCATCTCGATAATAGGACAATTAAGCTTAGCCATTGTATAGAAAACAGAAGTTCTGACATCATTGTCGTTAACGACTGTCAACTCAACCTGACCAACTTCCGGATTCTTGGACTCTCTAATGAAGGAATCCTTTACACCCGGAATAGCTCTTAATGTATTGCTTACAGTCTTAGGGTCACCTCTGAAAGCAACGAGAAGCTTGGATGTTTCCTTGAGTTTGTTTGAAATTCCGTCCAAAGAATCAATAGCAGCAACTTTTCCCTTGTTGATGATAACTACTCGGTCACAGACTGCCTGTATCTCTGAAAGAATATGAGAACTGATTATGATCGTATGATTCTTGGCAAGAAGCCTAATAAGCTTACGGATCTCACGGATCTGATTAGGATCAAGGCCGACCGTAGGCTCATCAAGAATGAGTATCTCAGGATTTCCTACCATAGCCTGAGCGATACCGACACGCTGCTTATAACCTTTTGAAAGATTCTTGATCAGTCTGTCAGCTACATCGACGATCTTAACAAGTGCCATTATCTTGGCAAGATGAGAAGCTCTGTCCTTAGACGGAACTCCCTTCATATCACACATAAAGTTCAGATATTCAACTACTGTCATATCCAAATAAAGCGGTGGAAGCTCAGGAAGATATCCGATGGATTTCTTAGCAAGTTCCGGTTCCTCCAGGATATCATGACCGTTTATAACGACCGATCCGGATGAAGAGGACAAATATCCAGTAATAATATTCATCGTTGTTGATTTACCTGCACCGTTAGGTCCAAGAAATCCTAATACCTCACCTTTATTAACGGTAAATGATATTCCGTTAACTGCTACTTTTTTTCCGTAACGCTTAACAAGATTCTTTATCTCAATCATTATTTGCCCTCCAGATTAAAGACATTCGTATATTATAATATAAAACCTCAACATTTAAAAATTCTTGTTATCTGCATTTAAAAATAAAAACTTTTGTTCCGTCTTCTTTATAACCATAGATCATATTAAAGCCGTCTTCATTGGAATGATAAATATCCACTTTCTCACCGCTTAAGACTTCAGCATGGTAATTTATGTCAAACTTTTTGACTGAAGTAAGATCAACTCCGAGTTTAAACAGAGCATCGTAAGCCCATGCAATATACCTTGTGTTGTTTACATGGTCATTATGATCCAACTCAGAATAATCCGCGAACTTAGTTATTACCGGGGAACCCAAGTAATCAATATCATTAGGAAATCTGAGCTTTGGTGCGTTATATTCCAAAGCCAGCCTGTTCCACTGAGGATCCAAGATCTTGCCCTCAGTCCGATCTTTGAAGACCTCATCAACCTGATTTGGTCTAACCGGACTATGGTTCTCATCATTTGCAACTATCCACTCCGAACATGCCCTTCCGATCTCTCTTTCCTCTTTATCGAAAACGGCATAATCCCTGCGCCAGAATACACCCCTGGTACCACAACCCCAGGTTCGTATCTTAAAGTCTTCCTTCCAAGCCGGAAATCTGTCCATCTCAACAGACATTCTGAGAATAATCCAGCAAAAGCCGTTTTCTTTAAGAGACGGAGTATCCATTCCGTAATCAGTTACACCATCTTCGGCAACTTCCTGAAAATCACCGGTAAGCACCGATGGAAATATCAGATCATTACGTGAACACTCATGGCATTCAACGGTGAAATTTCTTTCGGTAAAATTTGGAAAACTCATTCTTCATCTTCCTTCTTTTCAACTATTCTCATAAACTGAGTATTTCTGGGATTATACCTTCTAAAGGCCTTATACATCTTATCTTGGAACTCAAAGACAACTATGTACTTGATTCCGTCTGACTCAACAAAACAGTACCAATTTGAATCTGTTCTTTCAAAGTCTTTATATCTGGTAGCATTCAGATGCAATGATGCTTCTTTGTAATCACTGTCAAAATTATCACCTGTAACAGGAGCGATCCTTTTGCATTCTTTTATATTAAAATCTGCCAAAAGTTCTCTTTTAGTCTCTCCGAGGATCCTTGATACAGTAAAGTTATCATTGGTAATTGATGTCTCATATTCGACATTCTGTCTCCTGTTTATCAAAAAACACAGGAATCCGAGTCCAAAAGAAATAACACCCGTAAAGAATATTACGTTTAATCCTAATAAGATCGGGATAACATTTATGAACACAATAAGGACAATACAAAGCGCAATGCTACATACCGTAAATAAAGAATTAGCAGCGTTTCTTTCCCTTTTTACAAAGTTCTCTACATATATATCGTCAATCAATTCAATAGTCTCCCATCATTAACATCTTTCGTATATTAACATAACATCATATAACCATAAACTCAAAATATGTTAACAAACTTTTAATAAAAAGAGGTCATTCCGCTATGCGGAACAACCTCTTTAGGGTAAAAATCAAAGATTAATACATACCCGGTGCCTGAGCTGGCATTGGCGGCTCCGGTTCAGGAATATCCGTTACAACTGCTTCTGTTGTAAGAAGCGTAGAAGATACGGATGCAGCATTCTGAAGTGCTGAACGTGTAACCTTAGCAGGATCTACGATACCGGCCTTGAACATATCTACATATACATCGTTCAAAGCATCATATCCGATACCCGGCTTCTTGTTCTTGATCTGATCGCAGATAACACTTCCGTCAACACCGGCATTTGCAGCAATCTGGCGAACCGGCTCCTCAAGAGCACGAAGAACAATAGATACACCTGTCTTTACATCGCCCTCAACTGTATCGAGCAAAGCTGCAACAGCAGGGATAGCATTGATAAATGCTGTTCCGCCGCCAGGAACAATACCTTCTTCAACAGCAGCCTTTGTAGCTGCAAGAGCATCCTCGATACGGAGCTTCTTTTCTTTCATCTCTGTCTCTGTAGCAGCACCGACCTTGATAACTGCAACACCGCCGGAAAGCTTAGCAAGTCTCTCCTGGAGCTTTTCCTTATCAAATTCGGATGTTGTCTCTTCGATCTGAACCTTGATCTGATTTGCACGAGCCTTGATATCCTTCTGGGAACCGTTACCGTCTACAATTATCGTGTTATCCTTAGTAACCTTAACCTGATGAGCACGGCCGAGCTGTTCAATAGTTGTATCCTTGAGCTCTCTGCCGAGATCGGATGTGATAACTTCACCGCCTGTAAGGATAGCGATATCTTCGAGCATAGCCTTACGTCTGTCACCAAAGCCAGGAGCCTTAACACCGATACATGTAAATGTTCCACGGAGCTTGTTGAGGATCAATGTAGCAAGAGCATCACCCTCAATATCTTCAGCAATGATCAAGAGCTTCTTGCCCTGCTGAGCGATAGGCTCCAAAACAGGAAGAACATCCTGGATATTTGTGATCTTCTTATCAGTGATGAGGATGTATGGCTCATCAAGAACTGCTTCCATCTTATCCATATCTGTTGCCATGTAAGATGAGAGATATCCTCTGTCAAACTGCATACCCTCAACAACTTCAAGGGATGTGCCCATTGTCTTGCTCTCTTCAACAGTGATTACACCGTCGGAAGTAACCTTATCCATAGCCTCGGAAATGAGCTCACCGATATATTCGTCACCGGCGGAAATAGCAGCAACCTTAGCGATATCCTTTGAACCGTTAACCTTCTTAGCACTTGCAAGGACCTCAGAGACAGCCTTATCAACTGCCAAAGATATACCCTTACGAAGGATGATAGGGTTAGCTCCAGCTGCAACGTTCTTCATACCCTCACGGATGATAGCCTGAGCAAGGAGTGTAGCTGTTGTTGTACCGTCACCTGCTACATCGTTTGTCTTGGAAGCAACTTCCTTAACGAGCTGAGCACCGGCATTTTCAAATCTGTCTTCCAATTCGATCTCTTTTGCGATAGTAACACCATCGTTAGTGATCAATGGAGCACCGTACTTCTTATCAAGAACAACATTTCTTCCTTTTGGTCCGAGAGTAACCTTAACAGTATTAGCGACCTTGTTTACACCGATCTCCAATGACTTTCTGGCATCCTCTGCATACTTAATATCTTTTGCCATTTATATCACTCCTTATATGATTATTCTACGATAGCAAGAATATCATCCTGACGAACAATGATGATCTCTTCTCCGTCGATCTTTGCTGTAGTACCTGCGTAATCACGAACGATTACCTTCTGGCCCTTTTTAACTTCCATCTTTATCTCAACACCATCAACAATTCCACCAGGGCCAACTGCGATGATCTCAGCAATCTGAGGTTTCTCCTGTGCACTAGAAGTAAGAACGATACCGCTCTTGGTTGTCTCTTCTGCCTGAAGCTTCTTAATAACTACCTTATCTCCTAAAGGCTTAACTGTCATACTGCATGACCTCCCTTTGAAAATCTTAGATTAGCACTCATGTGCTCCGAGTGCCAACGCAAATAATATAACCCTAGAAAAATATGATGTCAATACGAATATCAAAAAAAGTCAAAAAGTATTTTCGAAAAGAAAAAAGGACTGATGAGGTATCAGTCCTTTAATGATTTTAACCTGAAATGTGTGCCTCAAGATCGAAGTCTGTCGGACAGTTATCGTTGCTCGGAGCACTTGGTATCTCGTCTACAGGATCAAAGTCCGTAGTCTCACCGTAGAAGAACATCTGAACATAAGGAATAGTCATGTTCCAGTTGTTTCTGATACTCCATTCATCACCGTACATACCCGAATTGAAGAAGCCTTCGAGCGGCAACTGAAGATACTCGATATGAGCATTTTTAAGTGATGGAAGGAAATCCAAAGCGTATTCTTCGATACTTTCCTTATCGATATTGGTCCTGAGCATGCCCAGTATATCAGGAAGACAAGTAGCTTTCTTAGCAGCACTCATACCCATGAACTGGCTCATAAGGCTTCTGAGGACTTCAACCTGTCTTTGTGAACGCTCATAGTCTCCGTTACCTACATGTCTGATACGGGCATACGCTACTGCCTGACGGCCGTTAACCCAGATATAACCTGTCTGATTGACCTGCTGGAAATCGGAATCATAACCTGCGATGCTGTTGATCTCAGCCAAGTTATCATTAAGACCTGCAGGACTATAAAGCTCGGAACTTGTTACATCGATATATACACCGCCGACGGCATCGATTACTCCGGCCATGTTAATAAAATTAACGTAGGCATATCCGTCGATAGATATTCTTAATGTGTTTTCGATAGTAAGCTGAAGGAGATCAGGACCGCCTTGAGACATAGCAGCATTGATCTTCATAGGATTTTTATAACCCGGAACATAAGCATATGAGTCACGGGCAACAGAAACCAGCTTGATAGATCCAGTTGAACTGTCTATGGACATGATCATGATTACGTCAGCCAGACCGCCTTTTCCGTCGCTCTGATAACTCCTGGAACGGCTGTCGATACCGATCAACAGGAAGTTATGTATGGAATCATCTTCAATGACAGGGATATCAGGCTTCAATTCTTCTCTGAGCTTGGAGATCTCAATGACCTCACCCTCATCATTTACAAATGATACATTCTGCTCAGGTTCGATATAATCGATCTGATTCAAAAGGTACTCTTTATACCAGAATCCGAAAATGACAACACCGATCAAAAGACCGAGGATACCCATTCCACAGTATAAAAGGATCTTATTACGAAGTTTCCTCTTCTTTCTCTTCTTGGCGATGTAATCATCAACCGTACCAGTCTCAGACTTAAAGCTGCCTGCATTATATGGCTTGGTCTCGCTTTTCTCCTCATAACTGAATTTGTTTTCTACAACTTTCTTTTCAGTCGGGAGTTTCTCTTCCCTAATGTTCACACCTGTAACAGGAGCGTCTGTCTTCCTCACAGCCACTTTATTATCAGGCATTTTACGTTCCGGTTTTCTGCTGTTACCCGGAAACATCAACTCGTTATTTCCCAATTCTATTCTCCTTTATTCTAATCCGTTAGGATTCATTGTCTGCCAACGCCAAGAATCCTCACACATTTTGTCCATATCGTACTTAGTCTTAAAGCCTAATTCTCTATTAGCCTTGGTAGGATCGGCATAACTAACCGGAAGATCGCCTTCTCTTCTTGGAGCGAATTTGTAGTTGATCTTCTTTCCACAGGCCTTTTCATAGGCAGTTATAACCTGAGAAACTGAATAGCCGTTACCGGTTCCCAGATTAAAGACGTATCTACCACCGTTTTTTGTTGCAACATAATCAAGAGCTTTTACATGACCTTCAGCAAGGTCACAAACATGAATGTAATCTCTGATGCATGTTCCGTCAGGAGTATCATAATCATTTCCGAAAACATTTAGACACTCGATCACTCCTGCAGCCGCTCTTGCAACGTTCGGGAAAAGATTGTTAGGGATTCCCTGAGGGTCCTCTCCCAAAAGTCCGCTCTCATGAGCTCCGACAGGATTAAAGTATCTGAGTAATACAACATTCAAAGTAGGATCGCTATATGCGATATCTGATAGGATCCTCTCGATCATCCACTTAGTCCAGCCATATGGATTTGTACACTCACCAAGAGGGCTGTCCTCAGAAAGCGGAACCTTACCTGTGGATCCGTAAACAGTAGCCGAAGAACTGAATACGATGTTCTTAACACCGAATTCCTTCATGAGTTCCACTACTGTAAGAATACTGTCAATATTGTTTCTATAATACTCTGCAGGCATCTGAACTGATTCACCAACTGCCTTAAGCCCTGCAAAATGAATTACCGAATCTATCTTATTTTCTTCGAAAACCTTACGTAAAGCTTTTTTATCGCAACAATCGATCTCGTAAAATTTAACTTCTTTTCCTGTAATCTTAAAGATCCTGTTGCATGCCTCTTTTTTGCTATTATATAAATTGTCTACTACGATAACATCATATCCGGATTCAATAAGAGCAACACAAGTATGAGAACCGATAAAACCTGTGCCACCTGTAACCAATACTGTACTCATAGTTCCTCCATAATACTTATTAATAAACAAATCGATTGTATACTAACATATTCAAATAAACAAATGCTTTTTCCTTACATTTCCGTAAGACACAACCATTACAGACTCTTTTTATCAATTTCCACAAGTTTTCACCAAATTACTATGTGTATTATTAAAATTTATTATAAAATCTTTTCGATGGGAGGTTTTCAACCACATGGATAAGATTATTTATATTGCCGACGACGACAACAACATCAGAAATCTTCTTAAGCAGTTCTTGGATCGAGAAGGATTCAATTGCTTGGGTTTCGAGACAGGTGATGACCTCCTGAAGAAATTCATATCAGATCCTTGTGATCTTGTTATCCTTGACGTAATGATGCCGGGCCGCGACGGTTTCTTTATCTGCAGCGAGATCAGAAAGATCAGTAATGTTCCGATCATTATGCTTACGGCACGTGACAGCGATTCCGATTATATTGAAGGACTTAATATGGGCAGCGATGACTATTTTACCAAGCCATTCTCCCCTGTTAAGCTCGTTACAAAGGTAAAATCTATCCTTCAAAGAAGAGAAGCTGTCCAGGAGAACAAGGAACTTGATTCTTCTACGCTTACATTTGCCGATATCAGTCTTAACATCAAGAACAAGACTGCTACGCTTAAAGATGACGAACTCCAGCTTACTCCAAACGAGTATGCTCTTCTTTCATATCTTATTATTAACAAGGACAGAGCTATTCCAAGAATGGAACTTCTTGATAAAATATGGGGGTACGAAACTGAGGTCGAAACCAGAGTTGCTGATGATACCGTAAAGAGACTTCGTAAGAAGATCATCGATTCAGATGCTTTGATCTCAACGGTATGGGGCTATGGTTTCAGACTAGAGAATAAGAATGACACCAAAGCCGAATAATTCTTAAGAGGTACCCTTGATGTCTATCTTCAAGCACAAGGATAATGGAACAATAAAAGTCAAGACTACAAAGAAGCGCTTACTTAAAACTCCGATGGCGCTTCATTTCTATTCGGCTTTTTCGATAATCATCATATTCTTCTTCATAAGCTTTAACTATGCTTTTGCTAAGTATTATGCCCGTGATATTGATAACGAATGCTCAAAGCGTATAGATTCGGCAATTAATTCCATAAAGGTTCTCTCAAAATCATACTCAGAAACTCTTTCTACCGACGATTATAATTCACCGGAAGAAATGAGGGACGATCTTATCAATCTGATCATTTACGCTGCAGACGTTTCCAACGAAAAGACAAGTCTTGTATTGTTCTATGAAGATGAATCAAACGACAGTGCCGTTGATAAATATACCGTATTGTGGCCTACATATAACACATATAACATGGGCTATACAGATCAGACCAGAAAACTGTACAGAGAAATGTATATAGTTAAGTCCGAAACTGAATCCCAAGACACATCAGACTCTATCTCTAGAACAAAAGAGATCCTTAAGGAGATAATAGAGAGAAACGGTATCCAAACCAAAAAGGATGTTAACCGCAAGATCAAGATCAATGACAGGACCTATATGTACCGCTTTGCTACTCTCAAAAGCGATACAAGCGGTCAGTTTTCAGATAGGTACTATATCCTTTTTTACATTGATACCACGACCAGTATGGAAAAGGTTAACAAGATACTGTTCAGGATCACCATTATTGCTATTATCATAGCAGGTGTACTTAGTATCATTATCTCCTTCCCTATCCTTGAATCTACAAGAAGGCTTTCAAGATTTGCCAACAGGATCCGAAAAGGAGACTTTGATACTTATAACGGATCTATCGTAAGTCGGGAACTAAATGAGCTGCGGAATACCATGAATCAAATGGCAACCAAGCTCAAAGAAAATGATAAGGAACAGAAAACCTTCTTCCAGAATGCTTCTCACGAGCTTCGTACCCCGCTGATGTCGATACAGGGCTATGCCGAAGGAATGAAGTACGATATCATCGACAAGAACGAAGGCGTCGATGTAATAATCTCCGAATCTTCAAGACTTTCGAACATGGTAGAAAACCTTCTTTCAATATCGAAAATGGATCTTTCTGCTTCCAATAACTATGAAGTCAAAAAACAGATCGTTAACGTTTATGAACTTTTGGGAATCACGATCGACAAGATCCGCGGAAGTTTTCTTCTTACTAATAAAGAATTAATTAATAATATATCGATAAAGAGTAATGTTCATATCTTTGCAAACGAGAATGATATTTTCAGAATGCTCGAAAACGTCTTCTCAAACTGCCTTAGATATGCAAAGAAAGAAGTAACCTTCAACTGTTATTCGACAAATGAATATGTAGTTTTCGAGATTTCAGACGATGGTCCGGGCATAAGTGATGAGGTAATGTCCCACTTATTTGAAAGATTTGCCAAAGGCAGTGACGGAAAACACGGTATCGGTCTTGCTCTCGTTAAATCGATCGCAACTGAACATAACGGTACAGTAGAAGCCGGAAACAAAGAAGGTGGCGGAGCTATCTTCAAGATCAGGTTACCGATCATCGAGCCGACCGAACAGTTATCACACAAAAATAAGAATCAGTAAACAAAAAGGGATGATCCTATGAATACGGACCATCCCTTAGTTTTTCAATGAACTATATTATTTCTCGATCTTCATTCCCGAAAGGAACGCATTTATGAATCCGTCGAGATTACCGTCCATAACGGAATCAACATCAACTACTTCATATCCTGTACGGTGATCTTTAACCATTGTGTAAGGACAGAATACATATGATCTGATCTGTGAACCCCAAGCAATATCAAGCTGATTTCCCTTAAGATCTTCGATCTTCTCCATCTGAGCAGCCTGAGCCAAGGCAAAGAGCTTAGCCTTGAGCATATTCATGGCAGTCTCTCTGTTTTGGATCTGAGAACGCTCTGACTGACAAGCAACTACACAACCTGTAGGAATATGAGTGATACGTACAGCTGAATCAGTCTTATTGATGTGCTGTCCACCCTTACCTGTTGCTCGGTATGTATCAACACGAAGATCTGAAGGATCGATCTTGATATCAATAGTATCATCAAGTTCCGGCATTACTTCACAGGAAGCAAATGATGTATGTCTGCGTCCGGATGCATCAAAAGGAGAGATTCTAACGAGTCTATGGACACCGATCTCTGATCTTAAGAAACCATAGGCATTTTCACCGGTAACCATTATGGAACAGCTCTTGATACCGGCTTCATCACCATCAAGATACTCAAGCACCTTTACTTCGAAATCATGCATCTCACTCCAACGGGTGTACATTCTGTAGAGCATACTTACCCAGTCCTGAGCCTCTGTTCCACCTGCGCCTGCATGTAAAGTAAGGATTGCATTATTCTTATCATACTCACCAGTAAGCAAAGTCTCGAGACGCATCTTCTCGAAGTCATGCTTAAATGTCTCTACGCCTTCCTTAAGCTCTTCAAGAGTATCTGTATCCTCAGCTTCATTACCCAGTTCACAGAGAGCCAAAAGGTCTTCTCTCTCCGTAGCAAGGCTATTAAACAACTCCACCTTCTTTTGAAGTCTCTTAAGATTTGTCTGAAGTTTCTGTGCCTTATCAACATCATTCCAGAAATCAGGCTCCTGTGTTCTGGCTTCAAGCTCACTGATCTCAACCATAGTGTGCTCGATATGAAGCGATTCACGAAGCGTAGCAACGGGTTCCTTGTAAGACTCCAGATCAAGCCTTATATTATCGTACTCAAGCATTATACTTTCCTTCCTTAAGTTCCTTTACAAATTCTGCAAGTCTTTCCATTGCAGTATTAATCGATTCCATAGATGCAGCATAACTTATTCTTACATAGCCTTCACCACATTCTCCGAAAGCATTTCCGGGAACGATGGCGACATGCTTTTCCTTAAGAAACTTCTCACAAAACTCTTCAGATGATAATCCGAGTCCTTTAATAGACGGGAAAGCATAAAATGCTCCTGAAGGAGTAAAACACTCAAGTCCTGCATCTTTTAGACCCTGAATGATCACTCTTCTTCTGTGATTATATTCATCCTTCATCTCATCAACATAAGATAATCCGTTCTTGATAGCATCAATGATCGCAAACTGGCTCATAGACGGAGAACACATAATACAATACTGATGTATCTTTGTAACAGCAGCTACCAAAGATCTGTTACCCAAAACATAGCCAAGTCTCCAACCGGTCATAGCAAATGATTTGGAAAAACCGTTGATCATGATAACTCTGTCTCTAATATCCTCAAACTGGATAAGGGAACTTGGCTTATCTTCAACATAATTGAGTTCTGCATAAAGTTCATCAGATATTACGAAAATATCAGGATGCTTAACAAGGACATCATGGATCTTCGAAAGATCCTCTTTAGTCATGATCGCACCTGTAGGATTACTCGGATATCCAAGAATAATATATTTTGTCTTGTCTGTGATCTTTGCTTCAAGTTCTTCAGGCTGAAGTTTGAAATCATTCTCCGGCTTTGTTTCAACTACGACCGGAACACCGTGAGCAAATGAAACTGTAGCCTTATACGCTACAAAACAAGGCTCAACGATAATAACTTCATCACCGGGATTAATGAGAGCTCTGGCTACAAGATCCAAACCTTCACTACCACCTACAGTAATGAGGATCTCACCGTTAGGATCATAATCAACACCATATCTGTCGGAAATGTAATCTCTGATCGCCTTACGGGAATCAATATATCCGGCATTCGGAGAATAGTGAGTATAACCGTCTACCAAAGAATTGATACCGGCCTCTCTTATATTCCAAGGAGTAACAAAATCAGGCTCACCAATTGACAAAGAGATAACATCCTTCATCTCATTGGCAAGATCAAAAAACCTTCGAATAGCTGAAGGCGGTACCTTTTTTACCACATCGGAAATCTTATCAGAATAATCCATATCAAACCTTCTTATCAGAGAATTACAGTCTGCCTGTCATCATTATCGTTTCTGTCAGAAACAATTCCGTCAATCTTATACTTCTTAAGGATAAAGTGAGTCTTAGTAGACAAGACTCCCTCCAACGGAGCAATCTTCTCAGATACGAAACTAGCAACTTCACGAAGATTATCATCTTCATAGATAAGCATAAGATCATAATCACCGGATACAAGGTAACAAGAAGCAACCTTGTCATACTTACAAAGAAGATTGGCTATATGGTCATATCCTCTGTTTCTCATAGGGGAAAGCTTTACCTCGATCATCGCGATAACAGACTCTTTCTCAGTCTTTTCCCAGTTGATCTGAGTTGTATATCCGAGGATTATTCCCTCATCACATAAAGCTTTAAGTTCAGCCTGGATCTCTTCTTCAGTTGTTCCAAGCATAACCGCGATCTCACGTGGACAGAGCTTTGCGTTGTTCTTGATTAACTTGAGCAATTCCATTCTGTTGACCATATTATTTTCTCCTTATCTATAAAAATTCACCCCGTCAAGAATCTCCGTTTGAAGATCTGAGCGGGGTGAACGAATATCTAAATTTGTCAGATACGTGCTACGCCGCTCTTACGTGCTGCCTCTGCAACCGCTGCGGCTACTGCCTTACCTACACGTGGATCGAATGCATCCGGGAGAATGTACTCAGGATTGAGCTCAGAATCAGATACGATGCCAGCGATAGCATTTGCAGCAGCGATCTTCATCTCATCATTGATATCAGAAGCTCTTACATCGAGAGCACCACGGAAGATACCAGGGAAAGCAAGAACGTTGTTAACCTGGTTCGGGAAGTCAGAACGACCTGTAGCCATAACTGCAACACCAGCCTTCTTAGCCTCATCAGGAAGAATCTCAGGTGTAGGGTTAGCACAAGCAAATACTACAGGATCCTTAGCCATTGTAGCTACCATCTCAGCTGTGAGAACGCCAGGAGCGGAAACACCGATGAATACGTCTGCACCAACGATAACCTCAGCAAGAGAACCTGCCTTCTTCTCAGGGTTTGTGATCTTAGCCATTTCTTCCTTAGCAGGGTTAAGTCCGTCTCTGCCATCATAGATAGCGCCCTTACGGTCACAAAGGATAACGTTCTTAAGTCCTCTGGAGATGAGGAGCTTAGTAATAGCTGTAGCAGCTGCACCTGCACCGTTAACTACAACATGGATATCTTCCATCTTCTTACCAACGATCTTAAGAGCGTTTGTAAGACCTGCAAGTGTGATAACAGCTGTACCGTGCTGGTCATCGTGGAAGATCGGGATGTCACATCTTTCCTTGAGCTTCTTCTCGATCTCGAAGCATCTAGGAGCAGAAATATCCTCGAGGTTTACACCACCGAAGGAACCTGCGAGAAGTGCAACAGTGTCAACGATTGTATCAACATCCTTGGAACGGATGCAAAGCGGGAATGCATCAACGTCACCGAAAGCCTTAAAGAGTGCACACTTACCTTCCATAACAGGCATACCAGCCTCAGGTCCGATGTCACCCAAACCAAGAACTGCAGTACCGTCTGTAACAACAGCAACAAGGTTATGTCTTCTTGTGTACTTATATGAAAGATCTACATCCTTGGAGATCTCGAGACAAGGCTCAGCAACTCCAGGTGTATATGCGATAGAAAGCTCTTCCTTAGTTCCAACAGGAGCTCTAGCGATAACTTCGATCTTACCCTGCCATTCGGTATGCTTCTTGATAGCTTCTTGTTTAACGTCCATGATTATTCCTCCACATCATTACGGAAATGTATAAAACTCTTAAGATTTAAGTAGCCTAAATAATAATAAATTATATGTTCGAAAAACACAACAAAACAAAAGCACAAAATAGTTCAAATGAAAACGGAAGTCTTTGTGATAATTATTTCGTTCCAAAAAGATACAAGGAACCTATCATACGCCCGTAAACAAGGCTTTTGTATATCGTAAGCACACCTGCAAGTGCGGAAACGATAGTCGTATAGGCATTTCCCGCATCCAAAATGCTGACGAAAAAATTAGCGAAATAAAAAACCAAAAATACCAAAATGAAATTCACTACACACATGGGAGCATTGGTTTTCATAAACTGAAAACCATGCTTGAACGCGCTTCCGAACCCGTGATCACCGGAGATGTAACTACAACCGATCATTGATAGATAGGACATGGCAAGCGCATAGATAATGTAAAACGACTCATGAAGAGAGTTAACGATGGAAAAAATGAGCATCAGGAAAAGGCAAGAAATGATCGTGCTTCTGATGACTGACTTCTTACGTTCAGGGGATTTTCCGGGATGCCTGGTATAAATAAATACGGCAGCAGTGATGATAGCCAAAGCGTGAGCCAAATAGTCATATGCGATAACGCTGAAAAGATAAAGACCACACATGAGTATTTCTTTAAGTTCAGCATTTGATACCTGCTGCATAGGATTATCGAGCATCTTCTGATAGATTGCCAGGAGCTCATCAGTATTAGGATTTCCGATCGGGAACATAATAGCCAGGATCATCAACAATGACAAAACAAGGAACACTGTTCTAACGCCCCATTTATTCTTCGTATCGTCAATATTAAACGCCGAAAAGAATACTTTGATACTCATTATCCCTGCAGCTATCTCCCAAAAATACTATTGCTTTAAAGTGCAACATTTAGATTTTGCACTATATGTACACCAAAAATCAAGTAAAAAACATCTGACGACAACTCATATTAGAAAGCTGTTACCCATGATTGACATTTTTACAATAAAGTTGTTTTTAAATATATATAATTTTAATAAAATTGAACGAGCGCGATTATATCATCGAAAAAAACGTTATGTTAGAATACATAGCATAATTCTCTAAGACGAGGCAGGTATCTATATGATCAATTTTCAGGTAAATCCTAATCTCACGTACATCATTCCGCCAGAAAAGCACTCTGAACAGGACATCAAGACGATACTTGAGCAACATAAAGAGATAAGATTCGTATCCCTTGCCGGTATTGACCTCGCAGGTAACGATACAGACGAAAAGATCCCTATAACTGATTTTGTAGAAAATATCGAGAAATACATTAACGGTCAGGCTATCGCCACAGACGGTTCTTCCGTTGTACTTCCGGGCATTGCTACATTAAATGACGGTAAAGTAGACCTTACACCGGACCCTGAAGTAGTCTGGTTCGTTGATTATAACTATGAACACATTGACATGGAGACAGGTCTTCCGGTCGGAACACTTCGTATCCCGTCATTCCTCTATCACAATGGTGATGCAGTATGTTCACGTTCAGTTCTTAAAAAGAGCGCTACATACTTCGAAAACAAGCTCATGGAGCTTTTCAGAAACGATGCTTCACTTTGCGAAGAGCACGGATTCAATCACGATGATCTCAAGCAGATCAATATCATAATGGCAACAGAGCTCGAGTTCTGGGTTAACTCCCCTGACGAGACTGTTTCCTCTCAGAGACTTTCCATTTCACAAGGCCTTAAGGAGTCCTATTGGAAGAGAACAAAGGGTGCCGTAAGAACTGCACTCGAGCAGGTTATCATGCTCCTCGACCTCTACGGCTTTAAGCCTGAGATGGGTCATAAGGAAGTAGGCGGCGTTAAGGCTGCTATCTCTTCAACAGGTGATTTCCACGGTATCATGGAGCAGCTCGAAGTTGACTGGAAGTATTCTGATGCACTTCAGGGCGCTGATTACGAGATCACGGCTCGTATCCTTATCAAAGAGATCTTCCGTATGCACGGTCTTGAGGTAAGCTTTACAGCTAAGCCTTTGTACGGCGTTGCAGGTTCCGGTGAGCATACACACGTTAATGCTGTTGCATATCTTAACAACGGCAAGAAGGTTAACCTCTTCGCTCCTAAGGATTTTGAGAACGAGTATCTCAGCCGTATCGGTTGGGGTTCACTTATGGGTATCATGAAGAACTATCAGCTCATCAACCCGTTTGTTTCCGCTTCTAACGATGCATTCCAGAGACTAAAGCCTGGTTTCGAAGCTCCAACACACGCAGTAGCTTCCATCGGTATGGACGTTAAGACTCCATCCCGTAACAGATCGGTTCTTTTGGGTCTTGTCAGATCCCTTGATAATAAATATGCAACAAGATTTGAGCTCCGCTCACCTAACCCGCATACAAACACATATCTTTGTCTTTCAGCAATTTACCAGTGCATGCTTGACGGTATCAACTATGCAATAAACAATAACAAGTCCATCAAGGAACTTGAGGCCGAGTTTACAAAGCCATTCGGTGAAGAAGCTGATTATCTTGAGAAAGACAGACTCTATCGCTGTGAAGAGGACATTTTCGACAGCATGACAGAAGACGAGAGAGATCATCTCTTCGGAGTACCTCCGGCAACTGTTTATGATTCACTTAAGGATTTCCTCTCATTTGATTCCGGACTCGAGATCCTCTGCGCAGGCGACGTATTCAGCGACACGATCCTTTCTTCTTATTCTCACGCTATGCTCGATATGTGGCAGATGGAGCTCATGGACAGGATCATTCCTTCCAACATCTCACTTCTTCGTAAGGTAGTTAAGCTCCATAACGATTCCAGCACATATGATAACGATGCATGGTCTGATATCGAGAGCATCAAGTTCTCTCTTGCAAAGAACACAGACGAGCACTTCTGCACTTTCGATTCCATTAAGATGGCTATCAGAAATAAGAACCTCAAGGATATCTCCCGTCTCCAGATCAAGATGAATTCCGCAATGGATGAGATCAGAACTCTCTATAAGGAATATAGCGACAATCAGGTTTGATCGAAAAATCTTCAGAGTTTGAAAAAGCTAAAAAATGAGCTGTCATCGACAGCTCTTTTAGTTTACTCCATATAGTGTATGTAGGATGCTCCGCTCAGAGAACCGATTATCTTATCGATATCCTTATGAGCGATGTCCTTGACGATCACTGCATTCTCAGCTACATCTTCTATTTGATAATCATCAAATGCTTTCTTAACTGAATCAATATCATTGCTCCTTACTACAGCAGAGATCTTGATGTCTTCGTAGTTTTCTACCTTCTCATCGGAATTGTACCACTTGGTGATATGAGCATCCTTATGTCTGTGTAAAGCGGAATCGATGATATCACCCACAACAGCTGATGCTGTAGCGAGCTTACCTGCACCCTGACCATAGAACATGGACTCACCTAAGGCATTACCTTCGACCATGATCGCATTGAATACTCCGTCAACACCTGAGATGATCGCATTGCGACTAACAAAATGCGGAGCTACAAAGCAAGCAGGCTTACCGTTAAAAGGATGATCGAATCTTGCCAGGAGTTTAACGCTGCAGTTGATGGACTCGGCAAAGATGATATCGTTCAAAGTGATCTTACTGATACCTTCAGTATGAATACAGTCAGGAGATACATAAGCACCGTCCAGAGCGATGGTTGAAAGAATGGAGAGCTTACGCTGTGCATCGATACCCTCAACATCAGCTGTAGGATCCTGCTCTGCATAACCCATCTTCTGAGCCTGCTTCAACGCATCCTCATAAGAAAGACCCGAATCTCTCATGTTCGTTAAGATATAGTTTGTTGTACCGTTAACGATACCTGCGATCCTCATGATCTTATTAGCTGCGAGGCACTTGTGAAGCGGACGGATGATCGGGATACCGCCGCCAACAGCAGCTTCAAACATGTAGCTGCAGTCGTTCTGTGATGCGATCTCCATAAGCTCAACACCGTGTGTAGCAACGAGTTCCTTATTGCTCGTAACAACGCTCTTACCCATGGAAAGAGCTCTCTTTGTATATTCATAAGCGATCCTTGCACCACCTATTGTCTCAACAACGATGGAGATGTCAGGATCACCGAAGAATTCCTCTGCATCATGAGTGATGAGATCCGCAAAAAGGCTGTCCGGGAAATCGCGCAGATCCAGGATACGCTTTACTCTGATCTCTTCACCTACTCTTTTGGCGATCTTATCGCCGTTCATGTGTATTACTTCGGCAACACCCGAACCAACTACACCAAATCCTAAAATACCAATGTTCTTCATACCGTATATTCTCCGTTTTTTTATTCTCTGCTCAATACTTTACAGGACCTTACGCCTGCAAGCTTGTTGATATCCGACAACAGATCTTCCAATGAACCGAACATGGATGCGGTCTCAAGAGATATGGAAATATCAGCCAATCCGTTGATCGGAATATTCTGATTGATCGTAAGAATGTTTGCTCTTGAAGAAGCAACAATGTTAAGGATAGAAGACAAGATGCCCTGAAAGTTCTCAACGGTAATAAGAAGAGTTACCTTCTTTCCGTTAGTTGTCTCATAGAAAGGCATGACAGAGTCCTTATACTTATAGTATGCACTTCTTGAAAGACCGACTTTACGAACAGCCTCATTTACTGAAGCTGATTCACCGACATTAAGCTTCTGTTTAACGTCGATAACCTTCAAAAAGACCTCAGGAAGCACATTTTTATCTACGAGATAATACTCTTTGTCGGCATTGTCCAACATCTGCTATTCTCCTAAACAGTCCACGGCTCGCGCACATTTGTACGCGGCTAAAAGATAATAACATTATTGAGACAATTTATCAACCATAGCACGAAGAGCTTTTCCGCGGTGACTTATGCTGTTTTTCTGATCCTTTGTCATCTGCGCTGTAGTCATACCGAATTCAGGCACATAGAAGATAGGATCATAGCCGAATCCGCCCTCACCCATCGGCTTTTCATGGAGCACGCCGCAGCACTCTCCCCTTACCGTAAATGAGCTTCCGTCAGGCCTTACGACTGCGATAGCGCATACGAACTTAGCTGTTCTTTTATCCTCAGGAACATCCTTGAGCATCTCGAATATCTTCTTAAATTTCTCTTCGTAAGTGGAATCCTCTCCGCAAAACCTTGAAGAATATATGCCCGGAGCTCCGTTAAGAGCATCGATACAAAGTCCGGAATCATCTGCCATTACGTAATCACCGGTAAGTTCATGCACCGTTCTTGCCTTGATGAGCGCATTCCCTTCAAAAGTATCCGCATCCTCAACTATCTCAGGGTCGATCCCGATCTCCTTCATGGAAACCGCATCAAAATCAGTTCCCTTCAGTATCTCATTGATCTCGCGAACCTTATCTTTGTTGCCAGTGGCGATTACGATCCTCATATTACCTCCGTGAATTGTCCTTCTCGAAAAAGATCAATTCATCTCACTTAAATATTTACCTACTCGGTCATTGAGATATTGTATCACATCATCTATAGATCGGTCGCCCGCATAATATGGAGCCATCTCTTCGTCGATTATGAGCACGATATCGGGATCCGCATAATTATACCTTGTAACATTAGAAAGGCACTTTATAAACTCATCCGCCATCTTCTCATCTGCTTCTTTAAAACCAAAGTAATTCATATCAGACATAGATACGATATTTGAGTTTATATCCTTGCTGTATGCCTGGTTAATAACTTCGATCGTCATCGGAAGATAGTATTCCATTACTGCTTTATTTGTACAGATGATATCTGAGAATGATCCCGAGTTCTCGGCAAATGATCCGTTAAACAGATAATTTATAAACTTCCTGCATCCGTCTTCCATGTCTGTGGATGAAGCAACAGAAATACTTTCCAAGACATTGAATCTTAGTCCTGACTCATCAACTGAAGGCGTACCTATCAAAGTATAGTCATCCTTATCGGATTTCATGCTGTGTACAAAATCGATAAAACCTTTTAGTTTTACATACCTGGCATCAGGAACTGCCATATCGGATTTTTCAGTCATAAAATCATCCATCTCAATCTTTGACGGCACGTAATCAATGTCAAAGAAGTTATCATTGGCATATGAAGCAGCTTCTCTGAACTGTTCGGAATCAAAGTCAACTGTATCTCCCAGGGCTGAATTTACGTCTATACAAGACAGAAAGAAACCTCTCTTATTGAAATATTCCGAATCCGGATAATCGTAAGGAGAGAACCCTGACAGTTTTTCCTGAACGAAGTTATCGAAATCAGCAAAATTCATACCCTTGCAGTCAGAAGGGATATCATTTGTCCTTACTTCCAGGCCCTCGATCTCTATGATAACAGGAAGAAAATAAGATCTGCCGTTTGTCTTAGACGCATCGATTATATTTTCAAACTGCCTCTTTCTTACATCCTGATCAAGAAAATCACTGATATCAAGGAGTAATTCATCATTCATGGCAGAACTTCTCTGAAGATCTATAACAAGATCAGGTGCTTCAGAACCATTAAGTTCCTGGATCAAAGTATAGAGTTTCTCGGCTTCTTGATCCAAAGAGGATATCTTCCTTCCGCTTTTTACTCCCGTGTTATATTTGCCCCAGACCCTTATCAGATATTCGTTGTCAGTCCTGTTGAAGTTAAAGATCGCATCCGAGAGATATTCGGAAAAATAGGTATCTAACGGTGCACTGATCTCTATGACCTTCTTGTCGACATGAGGATTCGTATCGGCTTTTTTAAGAATGGTTATCGTATTTTCATAAGAAAACAGATATCCGATCATATTATACTTTTCAGTCATAAGGACAGCCTTATCCTCTGAATAGGATAAGACCGTAGTTTCATCCTTATAATCTGAGAAAAACGGTGAATACCAATTGTTATCGATCGCGATCTCTGACTGACCTTTTTTACTGTCAAATCTGAAGATATTTCCCAAGCTGTCGACTTTAAGATAGTCACCGTTGGAAGTACAGTTATAATCTGTGATATTGTTATCTTCCACATCAGCCAAAGCTGAATAAGTCACATCAGATACTTTTCCGGTCTTAGGATCGATATCGAAAAAGAACATTTCAGATTGATCTTCAGAAAGTGATGAAGCACTTATCTTCTTTGAGCTCGAGTTATAAACACACTGTTCGAGTATAAAGATCGAATCTACTCCTGAGTGATCCATCTTACTGATACATTTATTTCCTTCATAAATATACAGATCGTTATCAAGCCCGTTTTGATGGGCAACTACGGTATAATCATCGCAGTTATATACGCCTGAGATCCCGTAATCACTTGAAAGCAGATTACCGTCAAGATCGGTCAGAGGAGTTATATCCGACATTTTTCCTGAACTCAGATCGAGCTTTGCGGAGCAGAAAGCAAAACCGGTTCCAAGTCCGAAAACTTCACAAAAGACTGTGGCATTATTACCTTTAGGATCAGGTACTATAGATAAGATCATGGATATCTGGGAATTGTCCTGGGTATCTATCGGGATCTGATTTAATTGGTTGCCGGAATCATCATATACTAAAAGATAAGAACTGCGATCATAAGTCTCAAGGTTATAGATAATATCTGCTACATAGACCTTATCAGAAGAATACTCAATATATTGACTCTCGATCATCTCATTTTGAGCAGTCTCATAGCCGACGTTAAACCTTGTCGTCTCATACCACGGGTCTTCAGCCCTGACGATCTTATTGTCAAGGATGATCTCTTTTTTTCCGCAAGCCGAAAACAGTGAAACAAAAATAAGGGTTACCAAAACAGCTGACGTAAATCTGCCATGTCTCATTAAAATATCCTCCTTTGTCTTACGACAAAATTATTATCCCAGCCTCCAGGCCTTAGGATAAAGATTCTTCAAGCTTCCTGCACCCTGAAGCTTGGCAAAACCCAGCGGATATGAATCAACGCAGACCACTATATAACCCTTTGAAGGTCCGCCTTCCATGTTGATCGTCTCACCCTTCAGATATCTGGTAAGGCGCTCGTCATCACGGCTTAATATCAGTTTTCTCTCCTCGATTATATCACTAAAGTTAAGAGAAATGGCAAGACAATGTGACGGTATAAATATCCTTTTATCAAATGTTTCCTTGATCTCACCAGGGAAATGTCCCATCTTAACGACCTTAAGCCTGTCGAAAAGGTGCTCATTAACGGGGATCAGATGTATCTTATTCTTGTGGAAGACAAACTGCTCATCACAGCTTTTTCGAAAAGCCTTATATGCATCTTCCTTGAGGATCTCCTTCATGAATGAAAGGAGAGCTTCACGTGATTTGTTGAATGAATAGTTGTCTGTTCTTTTTCGAGTAGCAAAAGTATAGTCAAATCTGGACTCATGGTCAGATGTGACCTTACGAAGATGCACGCAGAAATGTCCGTCACCTCTTGAAAGATGCGGCCAGATCCTCATGGCACCAGGAAGCCTGTCACAGACCGTGACATCGGTGAGCTCAGGATGCGGGATGATCTCGTAGCCCGGATGAGACGACATGAATTCCTTGATCATGTCCTCGTCTTCACCCTCGCAGAACGTACAAGTGGAATAAACGAGCTCGCCGCCGACCTTGAGCATCTTATCGGTGCAGTCAAGGATCTGCTTTTGCATAGCCATACAGACCTCAGGACCGAACTTCTCCCAGCTCTTTACTGCAAAAGGATCACGTCTGAACATGCCCTCTCCCGAACAAGGAGCATCAACAAGTATCTTATCGAAAAAGGCGTCAAACCTCTCGCAGAGATGCTCAGGTGTCTCGTTAAGGATAACGGCATTGGTAATACCCGTTCTCTCGATATTTCTAAGAAGAGCCTTTGCACGGTCTTCATTGATCTCGTTAGCAACAAGAAGACCCTCACCATTGAGGTCCTCGCCGAGACGGCATGCTTTACCGCCCGGAGCGGAACAAAGATCCAACACCATATCGCCGGGCTTAGCGGCCAAGACCTGTGCAGGAAGCATTGCCGAAGGTTCCTGCGGATAATAAACGCCCGCATGATAGTAAGGATCTTTACCGGATGACTCCGTTGTAGTATAAAAACCGCCGTCACACCATGTGACAGGATCGTTCTCCATACCGAGTGCATCAAGGACCTGATCAAAAGATCTGACCTTCATCCTGTTGATGCGGATACCTTTAAGAGGTTCTTTATCAAAACTCTCAAAGAAGCCTTCCGACGGGATATCGGAAGACTTCAGAAAATCATTCATTCTGTCTGTGAACTCAGAAGGCAGCTTCATAATTCAAGAAACTCGCAGGTCCTGAACGCGAGACGCTTGATGGTATCAACGTCAAACGGTGAAGCCAGACCTACTCCCTCCAAGATCTTAAGGAACGTCTCAGTTCCGCCGCACTCACAAAGCTGATTGTACTTGATAAGTGCGCTCTTATAGTCGATCTGTGACTCATCCCAGAGTTCAAGCGAACAGATATGAGCCAGACAATAGTCAATATAATAGAAAGGCGTCGTGAAGATATGATCCTTCTTCATCCATGCACCGCCCATGGCGTGGAACGGATGATCATCATAAATGATGTAAGGCTGATACTTCTCTTCGAGCTTCTTCCACTCGGCGTGTCTCTCATCAGGAGTAAGATCCGGATTGTCGTAAACGATATGCTGATATTCATCGACCATACAGCCGTATGGAAGGAACAACAGAGCCTGAGTCATATGAAGCTCGCGGTATGCCTGAGCATTCTCGCCGTAGAATTTCTCCATGTACGGATATGTGAGGAATTCCATTGATGTGGAATGGATCTCACAGGTCTCAAGCGTCGGAGAAAGACACTCTACAAACGGAGAAACCTCTGCACTCTTGATAGCTGCGTACGCATGACCACCCTCATGAACGATGGTAGCAACATCATCAGCTGTTCCGTTGGCATTCATGAAGATAAACGGGATAGCGTATTCTTCAAGATACATGCAGTATCCGCCGGTGGACTTGCCTTTTCGAGAGATAAGATCAGTAAAGCCGTGGTCTGAAAGAACGTCGAAGAATGACGGCTTAGCACCGAGAACCGCTGCAAATACGTCACCTGAGACCTTACGGTAGTCTTCCATCTTAACTGTCGGAACAGGGTTGCCGCTCTTGAAGATGCAAGGAAGATCATAGAACATCAGCTGATCATAGCCGAATCTCTCCTTCTGGAGAGCTCTGATCTTCTGTGTGATAGGGACGATATACTTAAGGATCGCTTCCCTGAACTTGGCGACATCTTCGCAGTTGTAGTCGAAACGCTCCATACGCTTATAGCCGAGCTCGATGAAGTTCTTGTAACCGAGCTTCTGGGCGATCTTTGTCCTGACCTTGACCATCTTGTCGTAGATCTCGTCGAAGGTCTCTTTCTTAGACATATAGTAATCATCCAATGCCTTGTGAGCACGTATTCTCGTGTCACGATCAAGAGATTCGAGATATGGCATGAGCATGCTTAAGTTAAGAGTCTTGCCGTCAAATTCGATCTCAGCCTCAGACTGGATCTGAGCATATTCCATCTCGAGATTGGACTCTTCAACGAGGTCATCAACGACTTCATTGGAAACTGTCTCTTTGTAGTTCTGAGCCTTACGGAAGATCATGTCTCCGTATTTTTCCTTAAGCTCCTCAGCACAAGGAGTGCTCAAAAGAACGGAATAAACAGCGGAGCAAAGTTCGCTTACCGTAGCGCTTGCTTCATCGCAGAACGCGACTTCATCAGTATAGAATTGATCGGAAGTATCAAGATCATGAAGGATATTCGCTAGAGCGACCATCGTATCAAAGGAGATGAGCTCTTTCTCGAAATCAAAAAGTGCTGCTGAAGCTACTTCAGGATCTCTGGCACTCATAAGCTTAAGTCTTGTAGCCTGAACACATTCCTTAAACTGTTCAACGCTTGGTCTCTCGTATACTATCTTGCCAAAATCCGGCATGCCTTTACTTTCCGTCATATTACATCCTTTCTACGACACCGATTCCGAGGAGATCGAGTCCTGCCTTAAGTGTGTTGCAAAGTGCCTCACAAAGAGCAAGTCTTGCTTCCTTAAGTTCCTGAGTGTCAGCTCCGAGAATACTGGAGTTATTATAGAATCTGTTAAAGTTACGAGCACATGTTGAGATCTGTCTGGAGATCATGAAAGGCTCGTTGCTGTTCATAGCTTTTACGATGGAACCCGGGAAGTCATTAAGACTCCTTACGAGCTGATACTCTTCATCGGAATTAAGAAACTTAAGACTGTCGCTGCCGGCTTGGCTAGGCTTGATGCCCTGCTCCAGTGCCTTACGGAGGATAGACTTGGTCCTCGCATAAGTATAGATAAGATAAGGAGCTGTATCACCTTCAAAGTCGAGCATCTCTTCCCATGAGAACACGATGTCACGCTCACGACCTGACTTAACATATGTATAGATGACAGCACCGAGTCCGACCTTCTCAGCGATCTCGGAGATCTCTTCTTCGGACATCTCAACGCCTCTGGTCTTGGAGTTCTCAACGATTACTTCACGTGTCTTGGCAACGGACTCATTAATGAGGTCTTCAAGAAGAACGATATTACCGTCACGGGTCGAGAACTTCATGTTCTTAAACTTAACAAGACCGAATCCGACGTGCTCACAGTTATCAGCGAAGTCATAACCGGCCTTCTTAAGAACTGAGAAGACCTGTTTAAAGTGCAGAGCTTGTGGAGTACCTACAACATAGATATTCTTGTCAAAGTGATAGTTCTCGTATCTATATAGGATAGCTGCGATATCTCTTGTTCCGTAGATAGTAGTTCCGTCACTCTTAAGAATAATGCAAGGCGGAACACCGTATTCCTCGAGATCTACGACCTGAGCGCCTTCGCTCTCAACGAGAAGGCCCTTCTCCTTAAGCATTCCAACAACCTGGTCAGCCATCTTAGCGTAGTAGGACTCACCGTTATAGTTATCGAATGTTACGCCCATCCTGTCGTAAAGCTCGTTAAATACAACGAGGGACATATCCCTGAACTTCTGCCAGAGTGCAACTTCCTCTTCGCAGCCGTCCTCGAGCTTTTTGAAGTTCTCCCTGGCGCTGTCCGTAAGGCTCGGATCATTCTTCTCTTCCTCATGGAACTTAACGTAGATCCTCAAAAGCTCATCGATAGGAGCCTTGTTAAGAGCCTCTTCGTCACCCCAGAGCCTGTAGGCTGTGATAAGCTTACCGAACTGAGTTCCGTAGTCACCCAAATGGTTCATCTTAACTACTTTGTAGCCGAGCTTATCGTATATCTTTGAAAGAGAATTACCGATGATCGTTGTAAAAGCATGTCCTACATGGAAAGGCTTAGCGATATTAGGTGAAGAAAACTCTACGATGACCGTCTTTCCGTCACCCATATTGTCCTTGCCGTAGTCATCCTTGAGATTGTTGATCTCAGTAACCGTATCGTATGCGTAAACACCTCTGTCAATGAAGAAATTGAGGTAAGGACCAACGTTCTTAACTTCTGATAAGAACGGAAGATCGAGCTTGCCGCTCTCCTTTAATTCCTGAGAAATCATCTGAGGAGCCTTATGCATCGTTTTCGCGAGAGCAAAGCACGGGAATGCGTAGTCTCCCATGTCTACTTGCGGTGGGATCTCGATAAGTTTATTGATCTGATCGAGTTCAAGTCCGGTCACTTCCGATAACTTAACAGCTATTTCCGATTTATAGTCCATATGTATAAAATCCTGCCTTTGAGTGTCTTATTTTCATTAAAAAATATCTTATCAAATGTTTTTTCTTTAGAAAAGATATAGAGTATAATAAGAAAGTTGAAAAAAAGTTGGGAGTAATTTATGTTTTCTACAATTATGGCATACAGTGCCGGATTACCCACTGCATTTGCCGCTTCTCTTTTGTTGTTGATATTCAAACCTTTTGCCAATCGACTTTTGGGTCGTGACAGAGGCAGACTTTATGCAATCGACAGTGAAGTAAACAAAGGAAAATATACGGGCGTAGGCATTTACTTCATGCTCGCTTTCGGAGTAGTCGTTTCAACTTTTTGCACCGGCGGTTTCTTCGACCGTCTGATACTTGCTACAGTAGGCGCTTCCAGCTTCTTCGGATTCATGGACGACAGATCCATAAGCCCTTGGAAGGAATGGGTCAAAGGCGTTATCGATATCGGCCTTGCAGTTGCCGCAGCGATCCTTATCCCATTCGTATATACGAGCGACGTAGTTACTATTACGGGCGATTACATCCATATCCCGTTTCTTATCTTTATCCCGCTTGCCGCGATCCTCATCATAGTTTCGGTTAATGCGACCAACGCAACTGACGGTGTAGACGGTCTTTCGGGAACTCTTACCATCATAACGACAGTTACTTTCATAATCATCGCTTTCATAAGAGGTACGCTTAACTCAGGAAATCTTCTTTTCGGTCTTATCATGATCGCGGTCCTCGTTCCTTACCTCTTCTTCAACTTCTATCCAAGTAAGGTCCTGATGGGCGATGCAGGTTCAAGAGGTATCGGTTTCTTTATCGCGCTTTATGCCATGATCCTTAAGATCCCGTTTTCTTACCTCATTATCGGTCTTCCGTTCCTTCTTGACGGCGGTCTCAGCATCCTTAAGATCACCATCGGAAGGCTTACTCATAAGAAGATCATTATCCTTAAGAACACTTTGACTCCTATCCATGATCATCTGAAAAAGCAGAGGAACCTCTCTGTTCCCAAGACATATCTTGTTATCTGCGGTTTTGCCGTAGTAGTCGATTCTCTGTTCATTACAGTAAACATCGTTCTTAAGATAATCGGCCTTCTTTGATCTTTTTCGAAAAAAATCACCATACCATGTAACATCCTCCCCTTTTCTTCTGTCTTTATGGATAAGAAGGCACAAGCGGAGGTTTTCGAAAATGCGAAAAATACCGGGGAGAAAAAGCGTGCCCTTTAAAGATAGACCGGGAAAATATACAATAAAGTATATTGGAACATTTATCTGAGAGAGGTATGCATGGAAGATACTCAGATCATCGAGCTGTACTTTCAGCGTTCTGAAAGTGCGATTTCCGAGACAGACCACAAATACGGCGCGTATTGCAATACGATCGCTTATAACATCCTGCAAAATTCCGAAGACTCCGAAGAATGCCAGAACGACACATACCTTAAACTCTGGAATACCATTCCGCCAACAAGGCCATCAAACTTCAAGGCCTTTATCGGAAAGATAACGAGGAATCTTGCATTGAATATTTATGAGAAGCACAAGGCACAAAAAAGAGGCGCAGGCTCCGTTGAACTTGCTCTGGACGAACTGGAAGAATGCATCCCTGATGCCTCCGCCTCAATCCCATCCGAAGATTCAGTCGTGACTGAATGCCTTAACTCCTTCCTCAAGAGCCTTCCGACACAGCACAGGAACATCTTCATCAGGAGGTACTTTTACATGGCGTCCGTATCCGAGATCGCGGATTTTTTCAAGATGAACGAGAGTACCGTTCGAGTCTCTCTCAAAAGAACAAGGGATAAGCTTAAAGTATTTTTCGAAAAGGAGGAGATTTATCTATGAAATCTGAAAGATTAATGGATCTTATCAGTGAGATAGATCCTGAACTTATCGAAAGCGCGGATATTAAGCCAACAAAAAAGAAAACAGCCGTATCACCTGTTATCATAAGTCTTTTGGCAGCTGCGGCCTGTGTTGCAGTCATCGCTTCAGCCGGTTACTTCATAATGCTCGCAAAAGAAAGGTCTGAAAAACATGCATTTGATAAAAAAGGTATTTCCTGGAATGACATCAACAGTGAAAACAAAAACTCTGCTAACGATGAACCGGAAAACAAAATAGACGTAGAGATCAAATCCGTAAACGAAAGCGGATGCCAACTGTCTTTGAAAGTCAATAATGAAGATGATTACGAGAAGTACTACACTTACGGTGATTTTGTATTGCACCGGAAGACTGACGACGGCGACATCCTGATCACACCAAACCCAAAAATAAACACGAATATTAATACATTTGCTCCGGTGATCGATGATTCCGCTATTGACCAGAAAAACCCGGATAAATCAAAGAAACCGTTTACTCTGGATCAAAACGAAACAGAAGTCATAATTAATTGGAACACGAAATATGGCATGTTAGATGAAGGAGACTACTACATAACAGTAGATATTTATGATTCAGAAAACGGAACGATCATCCAAACAGAGATACCATTCACTATAGAATAAAAAAATGACCCTCGATCAAAAGTCGAGGGTCTGATCATTTCTTCTAAGTTATCAGAGGAATTCACTGAACGAATCCAAAGTATCTTCATCTGACAAAATAAGATTCTCTTTTGAAGCTTCAGCAACAGCCGCTTCTTCCTTGGCTCTGGCTTCCTCGGCAGCTTTCGCAGCTTGAGCAGCCATCTC
>JAGCGK010000025.1 GCA_017649645.1 Clostridiales bacterium
ATCCAGACTCCTTACATGAAGGATACCGTTATCTCACCAAGGACTGTTGATGATGCATGCTCATGGGGCGTTAAGTTCTTCGAGACTTTGGGTGTAAAGACTATCGAAGAAGCCCGTAAGATCGACGCCGTTACACTTAGAAATAAGGCTTCGGAATTCCGTAATTCGACGGGCTTTTTCTTCACACCTATGATCGATAATGTATTCCTCGACGGTGATCCGTTCAAGCTCATCTTGGAAGGAAAACATGCTCATGTACCTCTCATCTCAGGTAATACTTTTGATGAGTTCCCGAGCTTTATCCCTGCTGATTCCGATGAGGAATTCGTAAACAGAGCAAAGGAGATCTTCGGAGATAAGGCAGATAAGTTCCTTTCTCTTCCTGAGTCAAAAGTTGTGGTTGACGGTAACCTTCATGCACCGCTTCGCGGGATCGAGTGTGCCGTTAAGACTGCTTTCAAATATAATGATCAGCCGAGCTACTATTACTGCTTCGAGCCTGATATACCGGGATACGATAATCCGGGTACATTCCATTCCGTAGATCTGTGGTTCTTCTTCGATAACCTCCACGAGTGCTGGAGACCGTTCACGGGAAGACACTATGATCTCGCCAGAAAGATGAGTAACTACTTTGTTAATTTCATAAAGACCGGCGATCCTAACGGTAACGATGTTGACGAGTCGGCTATGCCAATGTGGAAGCCGTACTCCCCTTCATACAAAAATGAGATGCACTTTACTTCAGAAGGACCTGTCGCCAAGACACAGGATGAGAATCCTTCTTCGGAGTTCATCAACTTCATTTCCGAGCACCTTGAACAAAGTGCGCTCGGAACAGTTGCTTCGACTTCGAACGGTTCTTCCGTTCCTGCTATACAGCTTTACGAAGTTCCGAAGAAACAGGCATTCAATCCGTACCTGCCGTCATGGGAGTATGTACCTGACGGAGAGCCGTACGTATTCAATAACAGAGTCTATGTCTATGGTTCACACGACTACTTCAACGGAACAGCTTTCTGTCCGGGTGATTACGTTTCCTGGTCTGCTCCTGTTGATGATCTCGGAAACTGGACATATGAAGGCATATCTTACAGAAGATCAGACGATCCGCAGAACGGTGATGACAGAGGATGTCTCTATGCTCCTGACGTAACGGTCGGTCCTGACGGAAGATACTATCTGTTCTATGTTCTTGATAACAAGAACGTAGTTGCAGTTGCCGTAAGCGATAAGCCGCAGGGCAAGTTCGAGTTCTACGGACATGTTCATTATGAAGACGGAACACTTCTCGGTGAAAAGGAAGGCGACGAGCCTCAGTTCGATCCGGGCGTACTTACCGAAGGCGATACCACTTATCTCTTCACTGGTTTCTGCGGTCAGGGAGATAAGAGCCGTCACGGTTGTATGAGAACTGTTCTCGGAAAAGATATGCTCACGATCACTAAGGCTCCGGAGTTCGTTATCCCGGGCACACAGTATAGTGAAGGCACGCAGTATGAAGGCCATGCATTCTTCGAAGCTCCTTCCATCAGGAAGAGAGGAAACATGTATTACCTCATCTACTCTTCACAGGTCATGCATGAGCTTTGCTATGCATATACGGAAGATATCCTCGGAGAGTTTACGTATGGCGGAGTTATCGTAAGTAACTGCGACATGCATATCGATACATATAAGCCTGCCGATAAGCCGACTGCATATGGTGCCAACAACCACGGAAGCATCGTTGAGATCAATGGCGAGTGGTACATCTTCTACCACAGACAGACAAACAATGACTGGTATTCAAGACAAGGCTGCGCCGAGAAGATAGTTTTCGATGAGAAGGGTCAGATAAAGCAGGTCGAGATCACATCATGCGGTCTTAACGGCGGTCCTTTGAAGGGCGAGGGCGAGTACCCGGCGTATATCGCTTGTAACCTTTTCGATGACAGGAAACAGATGTATGTAGGCGAGCACAAGGTCGCTTACATCACGCAGGAAGGAAGAGACGGCGATCATAACCTCGGTTATGTAAGAGATATCTTTGACGGAACGACTGTCGGATTCAAGTATTTCGACATCAAGGACCTTAAGGGTATCAGGATCACCACAAGAGGTTACGGTCAGGGAACGTTCGAACTCCGTACTTCTCTTGATGGCGAAGTGATCGCGACGTTTGACGTTACATTCTGTACCGCATGGACAAAGTGCGATGCAGCTATCGATCTTAAGGACGGCGTATATCCGTTGTACTTCACATTCAAAGGCGGCGGCAATCCGTCACTTAAGAGCTTCGAATTTATTAAATGAACTTATAACATGGGTAGGATTTCATAATATCTTTCTGTCTTCTCCTCATGGACAGAAACCAAATCGTTTTTGGGGGCTGAAAATCAGCCCCCTTTTTAATGCGATCAATTAATTGTTCTTATCGGAATTTATCTCATGAAATATACAAGTCCGATGAAGTGGCAGATGGCACCAAAGTCAACGAGGAAGTGCCATACCATGTGCGCGAACTTGTACTTACCGGCGAAGAAGATAACGCCGACCGTGTAGCAGATCGTTCCTGCGAGAACGAGCCAGAAGCACGGAAGAGATGCAGCGTGGAAGAATCCCACGATGTATAAAAAGATCATCCAGCCCAAAAGGAAATAAACGACCCAGGAAATGATCTGGCTGGCTCTGGACTTGGAGTACATAAGCGATTTAAAAAGGATTCCCGCGAGGGCAAGACACCACTGTGCGATACAAAATCCTAAACCTACACCGCCTCCGATAAGGGAGAGCCAGATAGGCGTATATGTTCCTGCGATGCAGGCGAATACGAAACAATGGTCGATCTTACCCGTAACATATTTCCATGTTGTGCCTCTCATCGTGGAATGAAACCAGGTGGAAGCAAGGAACATGAGGAAAGAAGAGATCATATAGATGCTGATACCGATAGCATCGATAACTTCTTTTCCCTCAGGAGCATGAGTATAGGCTCTGATACATGCATACGGGATCATGCCGAGGAAGAATACGGCCATAACAGCGTGGGTAACGGAGTTTCCGATCTCTTCACCCAGTGAGAAATGAGTCTTCTTTACGGTTCCTGCGGCTCTGTGGGCACTTTCCTCCCACGAAAGACCTTCAAGACCCTTCTCTAAAGCGTCGACATCATTCTGCTGTTCAACTTTTATATCTTCACTGGTCGTAAGATACTTTTTCCAGAATTTAAGATTCTTGGCCATACTATTCTCCGTGTTTTATTCTGTGTCACATTCTACAAGGGAAAACTTTTCTTTTCAACCCTGCATTACTTAGGAGGTCCCAGCTCGATAGGTTTGTCCTTAGGTGCATCGAGAATGATAACATCTTTATTCTTCGGAGCCTCAAGCTGGATAACATCCTTATTCTCAGGTGCGCTTATAGGAGGCTTCTCATCAGGAGCTCCCAAAGGGATAGCGTCAAACGAGATATTGATATTCGGAGCTCTTACTCCCTCAGTTGGCTTCTGCGGCTGCTTAGGAGGGATCTGAGGCTGTGGCTCAGGTGCCTTTACCTGCTGTGGCTGAGGCTTCGGCTGAGGAGCTCTTACCTGCGGTTGAGGTTGTGGTTTTGGCTGCTGCGGCCTAGGCTGTGGCTTAGGTTGAGGAGCAGGATCCGGAACTCTTATATTGGTCTTAGTCTCATCACCCGGCTCAGGAGCAGTCTTGTTGTTGACCGGAGCCGAGATAACAGTTCCCAGGATATCAGGCTTTCTGGTCCTGATCGTAGGAGACTCGTTAGTCGGAACAGGCGCGAGTCTCTCGTTGATATATGCTTCTTTGTAGAATCTGAAGAGCTTGACCACTCCGTAGATAAGAAGTGACAACGGAAGGATGAGCTTCGGGAGGAATTGTCCCGCCTTGTCTCCGACGATAGATCCGAGACCTACAAACGGAGCGTAAGTCATGGAATAGATCGCCTTAAAAAAGAATGCCTTAACGGTCGTGGTAATAGCTACATCAGGAGCTGCAAGCTTAGCAGCCATACCCGGAAGGAATATCCCGGGGATAAAAGCAAGAAGACCGAATGCCGCGTTACCGAGCATAGCCCAGAACTTTTTCTTAACAGCAGTCAGGATCGGAAAAGCGATTATCGTAACGACCGCAAAGAGGATACTAGCGATCTTCTCGATAATACCGACTTCACGTGCGATAACGCCGTCATAAGCGTAGCAGACAGGAAGAAGACATACGAACGACAGTGCTACTGCGATGAGCAGTAAGAACACGCAAATAAAGTAATCGCGTCGCATTCATTTCTCCTTCCATAAAAATACTCCTGTTATTTTATCATTACGTCAGGAAAAATCCCACCGTTTTTCAAGGCGTTCGTCACAGACGAAAGTGGTCTCGATCCTTAAGAGCTTAACGCCCGGTGTAGCGAAGTGAAGTCTTATGATGGCCGGCTGACCGCTGCAGAATACGCTTATCGGCTTAACATCCTCTTTTCCGCCTGTGCCGTTCCATGTAAGGACCTGGATCGGAATGCTCGTATAGAAGAACGTCATCGGGACCTGAGCGACTTCGTCAAGTTCGGAAGAAGCATATATCTTAAAATCATAAGTTCCGATCTTCTTAACCGAAAGACCGAATACCGCATCATGACCGTCTTCAGTCTTAAACGATGTAAGGTCGCTTACTGCTCCGTCAAAGACTTCAAAATAAACGTCTGTCTTAACAGGAACGTTGTCATCTGCAAATGGTGAGTCGATATGCTCAACTGTTACTCCCTCACCCATTATCCTGTCCATAGCAGGAGTATTGAGCGCGAAGTTCAACGTGTTAAGAGCACTTCTTTGAAGTTCGGCTCTGCTGAGCTTTCCTTCCTTGAGGCTTTGGTAAACATCCGTAAAATCAAGTGCCTTACGCTCAGCGAGAGGACAGCACATATAAAGGTCGTTCTGGGCACGGACCATCTCACTTTGAACGCTCTTATGTCCTTCTTCATATGGTGCGGAATTGACGTTAGCCCACCAGTCGGACATTACGATCCCCTTGAAGCCGAACTGTCTTCTCAGTATCTCTGTCGTGAGCTCGTAGTTGGATGCTCCGTATACGCCGTTGATCCTGTTATAGACAGTCATGATGCACTTGGCATCAGCTTCTCTTACTGCCATCTCGAATCCCTTGAGATAGATCTCACGAAGAGCTCTCTCTGATACGTTGGAACTCATCGTCTGACGGTTCTTCTCTCTGTTGTTCGTGCAGAAATGCTTGATGCATCCTGTTACCTTATGTCTGTGAAGAGCCGTAAGCTGGGCGCATGCGAGCTTACCCGTAAGGAACGGATCTTCAGAGAAATACTCGAAGTTACGTCCGTTAAGAGGATGTCTTCTGATGTTTATGCCCGGGCCTAAGATGACATCGATCTCGTTACTTAACATCTCGATGCCGAAGTAGTCAAATAGTTCCTCGACAAGAGCCGTATTAAATGTACTGGCGATACATGATCCGTTTGGAAGTGCCATAGCGCACTTGCCGCTGTCGATCCTCATTCCCGAAGGGCCGTCGGAACAGCAGCATGACGGAACATCTCTTTCCATCATCTCTTCCGATACGCCGGCAAATGCTCCTGCAGTGCCTGTCGTAACCTTAGGGCTTCCCATTCCCTCGCCTCTTACGATGAGAGAAAGTTCCTCGTCATCCATGGATGCGACGAATTCTTCCAAAGAAACTCTGCCGCTCTTTACATCCTTGAAGGAGATATCTTTTCTTCCTGTCTGAGGGATCTCAGCCATCAGATGATCGAACCTGCTGTCGATAGCTTCGACTTCTCTTGTCGGAACAGGCTCGTAGGAAACTTCATAACCGTTTTCCGTTGCCTTAGGGATAATCCTGTCGAACTTATCGATCGGCTTAAGAGCAGTCCAGAGTTTCTCGACGACCTTAAGCTCATCGATCTCGAATGTGCCGCAGGACTTTGTGTCCCTGACGTTTTCTCCGATGAAGAATTCGTATTTTCCTTCTTCGAGGACCCATGAGTACGGGCTACTGGTCTTGCCGCAGTCGTCATAAGAAGCGAAGTACTGAGGCTTAATAACGATAGTCATGTCTTCGCATTCGCCCGGAAGGAGAACGGATGTTTTCGAGAAACCGCAAAGGACCCTGGATGGCTTACCGAGCCTGCCCTGAGGACAGGATGCAAATATCATCGGAACGCACTTGCCCTTAAACGAGCCCGTGTTCTCTACGGTAAAGGAAACGGTTACGTCGCCGCTATAGTCGAGCTTTATGTTCTTTATCGAAAACTCTGTGTACGTGAGACCGAATCCGAACGGATACATGACCTTGTCCTTGGAAAAAGTCTCGAAAAATCTGTAGCCTACATAGACGTCTTCCTGATAGTTATCGCGCTGGCCGTCGCCCTTGCCGAAATTGCTGTCGGAAGGATAATCCTCGATATTATAAGCGATAGTCTCGGAAAGGTGTCCTGACGGAGCTTTGTCACCGAGAAGGATCTGCGGGATCGCATTCGCGCCGTTCATTCCTGCCTGCCATACATAAAGGACTGCGGAAGGGGAATATTTCTTAACGAAGGACATATCCAAAAGTCCGCCGGAATTGATGAGAACGATGGTCTTAGAGAAAGCCTTCGTGACCTTGGAGAGCATATCTTCTTCCTTATCGGTCAGATCGTAGGCGCCCTTCTCATCGGAATTGTCGCGGTCCTCACCTGCAAGACGCGCAAGGATTATGATGGCCGTGTCGGTCTTGGAAGCTGCGGAAGAAACTACGTCATCGGTAAGTTCCATCTCCTCCTGGGACCATGGCTCACAGCCCCAGCCCACACCGTTATCGATAGGACTTGTTACATCGAATTCATCATATATTTTGGCGAGGTCTTCATCGATCATAAGACCGTCGGAATTCTTGATCGCTTCTCTTATGGTAACGACATGCTTTACGTTGACCATACCGCCTGAGCCTGTACCGCTCTTGTAGTAGTGGTCCTGCATCCTTCCAAACAAAGCGACACCTGTGCCTTTCTTCAGAGGAAGGCAGCCGTTATTCTCCAGCATTACTATTCCCTCGGCTGCGATATCAGTTGCGCAGTCGATATATTTTTTCCAGTCTAAAGTCTTATTCATAAGTTGCCCCTTGGAATTCAAGATTTTCTCTATTATACATTTTGAAAATAACTGTGCATAGGCGATTTACGGCATATCACAAGTATTTGACAGATAACACTTCTTTTCAATAAAACTTGTAGTATTTCCCTATGATTTATTTAGAATTCATCGGGTTGGCGAGAGGTTTTATCGTCACATATAATTGAATCATCAGGCAAAAGGGGGACGATCAACATGAGCAGAGTAACAACTCAGATAATGGACGAAGTCAAAAAGATAATTTGCGGTAAAGACAAAGTTATCCTCATGACACTTACAGGAATACTCGCAGGAGGTCACGTTCTCATAGAAGACGTTCCGGGCGTCGGTAAGACATCAATGGCTCTGGCCTTCTCAAAGGCAATGGGACTTGACTACGGACGTGTTCAGTTCACGCCTGATATCCTCCCTTCAGATATTACGGGTTTCTCCGTTTACGATAAGAATTCAGACACGATGAGATATCAGCAGGGTGCGGTATTCCATAACCTGTTCCTGGCTGACGAGTTGAACCGTGCATCTTCACGTACACAGTCAGCTCTCCTCGAGGCAATGGAGGAAGGACAGGTTACCGTTGACGGCAACACCTATGAACTTCCTAAGCCGTTCATCGTATTTGCCACACAGAACCCGTTCGATGCATCAGGCACATCCATGATCCCTGATTCACAGCTCGACAGATTTTCCATAAGAGTATCGATGGGATACCCTTCAAACATCGAAGAGAGAGTCATGATCAAGAGCCGTAAGGGCGGACGAAATCCTATGGATGAGATCAAGAAGATCTGCGATACGAATAAACTCCTGGAGATCCAGGAAGAAGTAAGCAACATGTTCGTAACTGACGATATCATCAACTACATCGTCGACCTCGTATCGAAAACAAGAGACCACGTTGATCTTTTAAGAGGCGCGAGTCCGAGAGCTTCTCTTATCCTCACATCCATGACCAGATCTTATGCATATCTGGCTAACAGAAATTACGTAATCCCTTCTGATGTTCAGTCCGTATTCCCTGCAGTTATGTGCCACAGGATACGTCTTACTCAGGAAGCTGAAGTCAACAAGAAAACAACTCTCGAAGTAGTTAACGACATATTGGAAACAGTACCGGCTCCTAAGATCTAAGGCCTACTCTATGACTAAGAACCGTTTAATCTATCTGGCAGTACTTATCGGTACCCTGCTGTTCTATTTTTTCTACAAAAAGTGGCTCGCATGGATAAGTGTGATGTTGGTCATTCTTTTCCCTGTGCTCTCACTTGTTGCGCTCATCCTCTCGACTAAGAGGATCATATTTAAGATAAATACACCGGCAGAGACATACCACAAGATGATCACCGAACTTAAGATCATCGGTAAGCCTATGCTCATACTCATATCATCCGCATACATCATGGACTTCAAGATCACGGATATCATGACCGGTGAAGTGACTTCCAAGACTTATCTGGGTCACGGTCCCGTTGATATCCCGATCAAAGTCAATACTGAACACTGCGGTGCATTTTACTATGAAGTGGAAAAGCTCAAGATCTACGATCTTTTCGGTCTTTTCTACGTAACTCCGTACAAGAACAGAAAGACGGAGATCCTGGTAAAGCCTGTCTCCTTACAGCCTGACAGGCTTCCTGATTTTGAAGCTGCAAGATCCAGCAAGACAGTCAAATCCAATTCTCTCGAATCGGAGATCTATGACATCCGCGAATTCGCCCAGGGTGATCTTCTTAAGAGCATTCACTGGAAGGCATCCGCCAAAAGAGATATGCTCCTCGTAAGAGAAGCTCAGGAAGAAGTACACGAGAACGCTTGCTTCCCTCTCGACTTATGCACCAACCGTGACGAACTCGATAAGAGACTCGGCAACATGAGGTTCGTATCCGAATTCTATCTCGAGAACGGTATCCCTCATATCGTTATCGTCAAAAGACCGGGACTTCATAACGAGATAATCGATATCAAGATATCTCACGATCTGGAGCTGGCAACAAAGAAGATACTCCACATGGAGCTTCCGAAGGAGGTGACTTTATGACACCTGAACAGGAAAGCAACATGATCATTGTTGAAAAGCCATGGGAGGATCCGACTCCGCTTACAAGTGTCCTGTCGATATTCCTTACGACACTTATCACGGCATGCTTCTCGATCTTTCTGGTACACACATACGGACTACCTGTGTCCAAAGGCGACCTGTTCTTCTCGTCACTTCTGTTTGCCGGGATCTGCACCTTCGTCTTCACCAGAAAAAAGAAGATCTTCTCGATCCTTCTTCTTACACTCCTGCCTGCAACCATAATTCTTATTATCATAGGTGACATATTCCATTTGCAGCAGGGAATGTATTCTTTCCTTTATGCCATCGAAAAGGGTATGTACAGACAACTCTTTACACATAAACCTGCCACGCAGCTCATATATGGCAGACAGGCTATGCCGTTCTTCATCTCATCAGCAAACATGATCATCGCGATGCTGAATTCATATGTCATCGTAAGACGTAAGCATGTCATCATCAGTTTCCTGAGCATTGCTCCGTATCTGATCCTGACACTTCTTGTCGCATACAATCCTCCGGGCATTATCCTTGCATGTTTTACTATCTACTGCATCGTCATTATGCTCATCTATCACAACCGCCGTTTTGCTTCTCGAAAAGAATCCGAGCAGTTCCTTCTTATCATTACGGCACCTGTTGTGATAATCGCTCTTTTAGTCGGAGTTGCATTCCCTAAAAAGCTTAATTACACCAAGATTGCTCGAAAAGGGATTCATGAGGTTCGTCACCTCATAATGAACCACACATCACCGACTAGCGATTTCCACAAGTTCGCCATCGAAGCTCTTCGTCAGGCTGAATACGGAAACAACCATGATGTCTATGATGCAAATTCACCTGTCCTCGTCTCATTTACTGAAGAGGGCGGCGAAGCAAATCTTCGTGAAGTCGGTCAGCTCGCCATAGAGAAATTTCCGGTAGGCTCCTTCGTGCTTAAGTACAATACTGAATTCGATGGCACATATCCGTCAAGACCGAGATTCATATATCTTCGAAACAGCACAATGGATGTCTACGCCGATAATACCTGGACGGCTTCTGATGAATCTACCTACGTTGATTACACGAAGTATAACTTCGCGGGGAGCATAGACAAGGGCGATTATCTGAATCCATATAAAACGAAGGAATTCGAGGCACCGTTAAGTCCGTTCATCGTTAAACTTGATGTGGATCCGTCAGGTTATGTTCCATACTACACAGACTTCTTCCTTGCAGATGATACACATACTCCATACCACGATCTCATGAATGTCGAGCTCGGAACACACTACGACGGCGGAAACCTTCTCGAAGCAAAAGGAGGCATCCTCTTCCCGTTCTCGACATATCCTGTTGAAAGAGGCGACATGTTCTCCGATTCCTATCTTACCGATTACGTCAACGGCACCTGCCTTACGGTACCTGACAAGACAAAAGAAGCTATCCTTAACAGCGGTATGCTTCCGCAGTGGTATCTGGATATCCTTAACGGAAACAGCGAGATGACGGATGAACAGAAGGTCAAAGCCATAACAAAGTTCGTAAGTACCCTTCATCCATACGATGAGGACACACCGTATCCGCCTGCAGATCAGGACTTTGTAGCATGGTTCATGACAGAGAGCGACACCGGTTTTTGCGTTCACTATGCAACTACTGCAGTTATCCTTCTTCGTATGGCAGGAATCCCTGCACGCTATGTCACAGGCTACGTTTCAGAGACTGAGGAGATGAACTGGGAATCAACCATCTACACCACAGATGCACATTCATGGTTCGAATTCTATCATGAGACATACGGCTGGGTACTCGGCGATTCCACACCTGATAACGGATTGTCTGCCTCCTTCTATGACATCAATGGAATAGAGAAAGCATATGAGGTCGATGATCCAAGAAACGTTGACTTCGTTGTTGAAGATTATGCATACAGAGAATATGATCCTGAAACGGAAAATGCTCCGCAGACTCCTGAGGAAGCATCGAAAAAGGAGATCCTCGAGATCAAGACTGTCCTTGAGAAAGTACTCAATATATCTCTCATCGTCGTCGTAAGCATAACAGGATTACTTATCCTGATACGCGTTGCATACTTCATCTATTGGAAGGTCAAGTTCTCAGAAAAGGATATGAACATGCGAGCCAGAAACTACTATCACTACTTCGATATGGTCTGCAAAGCATATAGAGGAACTCCATCGGAAAGGACTCTTGAACTTGCACAGATTGCAAGGTTCAGTGATCACACATTAACTGATGAGGAAATGGATGAACTCATCAGGACCGGTGAGGAATCCATCAAGAAATATCATGATTACTTACCTGCCGGTAAGCGCATAAAAGGCAACATCCTGAAGATCAATTCACTATAAATAATTACGGGGATGTCTCAAAAGTGATTGAACTCACTTGGAGCATCCCCATTCTTTTGCTTTTCTTTTGAATTCCCGTTGCTTGTACAGTTCTATAGCGGTACGGATGACTGTAATTCCGCTGTTTTTCCCGTGATTAGTACAGTTTCTTAGAACTGTACTTATGACTGTATTTTAAGAAGAATTCCTGTTATTTGTACAGTTCTATAACGGTACATATGACGGTATTTATTTGAAGACAATTATAGTGACTTTGAAATCCAGTAATCTATCCCTATTCACAGAGACTGAATACCGGATTTTCTTGTAA